>NZ_FPCE01000033.1:0-1235 GCF_900116845.1 Pseudomonas sp. OV546
TGTAGTGGTCAACTAATCCCGGACACGACGTTAAGTTTTTCCTCGGCCTGCGCTGGTGCCAACCCATCGTTGAATTGATGAGGCCGAATCCAGTTGTAACGATGCATCAAAAAATGGCTGATATCGCGCTTTGCTTCCTGCGCAGCTCGATAGCCCACGGTCGGTATCCATTCTGTTTTCAAGCTGCGAAATACGCGTTCCATCGGTGCGTTATCCCAGCAGTTTCCTCGTCGACTCATGCTCTGGCGCATGCGGTATCGCCACAACCGCTGGCGAAAGAGTCGGCTTGCATATTGCGATCCCTGGTCCGAGTGGAATAGCAGATCCGAAGGCCTGCCACGCTGCTCGTAAGCCATATCCAGCGCTTTGATCACCAGCTCAGCATCTGGCTTTTCCGACAGCGCCCAGCCCACGATCCGACGCGTACAAAGATCCAGGACAACAGCCAGGTAATGCCACTTTCCTTGCGCCCAAATGTAGGTGATATCGCCGCACCAGACTTGATTGGGCGCTGGCACGTCGAACTCGCGGTTCAATGTGTTCGGGATATCCAGTCTTTCTACTGTTGCTCGTTTGTAGGCATGGGAGCCGGGTTGTTTGCTGACTAAATCAAGCTCGCGCATCAAGCTGCGCACTTTGAATCGACCGATCTGCTCACCGTCTTCACGCATCAGCGACAGAATGCTGCGACTGCCCGCAGAGCTGCGACTTTGCGAGAACAGCTCACTGACGCGACTACGTAATCGAAGCCGTTCAACATCGGGCGTGCGGCGCCGCAGGCGCTGGGCGTAGTAACACGAGCGAGTGACGTCCAACACCTTGCACAGCCAATCAACCGGTTCATGGGCACTCAACTGGTCAATCAGCGCGAACGCTCGTGATCTTCCGACATCAAGAGCGCGGTAGCCTTTTTTAATATGGATTTCTCTCGCTCAAGCCGAGCGATCCGGGCCTCCAGCTCCTGAATTTTTTGCTGTTCCGGCGTCAGCGCCTTGCTCTGCGGGGTGATGCCTTTATGTTCTTTCTGAATCTGGTCAACCCAGCGGCGCAATGCTGACTCACCAATGCCGAGTGAACGGCTGGCTTCGATGTAGCTGTAGTTTTGTTTGAGCACGAGGTCGGCAGCCTCGCGCTTGAATTCAGGAGTAAAGGAGCGGCGTTGTTTGGTCATCTGACACCTCGATCTGGCGAGCATTCTCGCCTAAATGGGTGTCCGGTTTCATTAGACCACTACA
>NZ_FPCE01000026.1:0-34986 GCF_900116845.1 Pseudomonas sp. OV546
ACCTCCTGATCATGCGTATTAACCTGTAAACCATGTCCCCGGTTAGAAATGTAAACGATGTCCCCGGTTTGTACCGGGGCAAGCCCCCTCCCACATTCCTAACCGCGTTCAGGCAGGAGTTTTGGTGCCGTTCAGGCACTCGATGGAGCGATCCACCGTGGTCTTGGCAATTTCCAGCAAATGCCACACCGCCAGGATTTTCGCCCGCTCGGGGCTTTGCAGCAGCTCGCCGCAGTCCAGGGCGGTGGCGGAGGCGCTGTCGAGCAAACTGGCGGTGTAGAGAAGGGCATCTTCGAAACTCAGGTCGTCGCTGACGCAGTGGAAGCCGTGGGTGGGCAGGTAGTGGTCGATGGCGCGGTTGAAGGCGGCGCGGCCTTTTGCGGGATCATGGGGTGGATCGGGTAGGACTTTGTTCATGGTGTCTTTCCTGTCTGAATACCAAGGAGCCGACACGCTTTGCGACTAAACGAAGGTGGCGGCTGTACGCAGGTTAGTCGACCGGTCAGAACAGGAACCCGGCGCGCCCGAGGGCGCCCTGCGCACAGCCACCATATAGCTTCATGGGAGACGTGCGCCTGTTCTGAATCCGGGCGACTAAACCCGATCACTGATGAGCAGTGACGGACCGCAGACTAGCCAGCGATTCCAACAGGCACAAGGCGGCGAGGATTGTCTAGGAAACGTCCTGCGATTAAAAGGGACCTGCCTTGCTGGCCCTTTACAAACCATGACCAAACGCCACTAACCCAACAATGGGACGCGATCAATGTGGGAGGGGCGGTGCGATGATTCCACTTGCTCCCCGATAGCGGTGGGTCAGGTAAATGGATATTGACTGATCTGCCGCTATCGGGGGCAAGCCCCCTCCCACAGGGGATTTGTGGTGTTTGTGGGCGTGGGTTCAGCGCCGGCCTGTGCGCGTACTCACATCCACCCACACCGCCAGCACCAGGATGCTGCCCTTCACGATCATCTGCCAGTAGCTGTCCACATCCAGCATCGACATGCCGTTATCCAGGCTGGTGATCACCAACGCCCCGAGCAACGCGCCATACACCGTGCCCGAGCCGCCGCGCATCGAGGTGCCACCGATAAAGCACGCCGCAATGGCATCCAGCTCGCCCATGTTCCCCGCCGACGGTGATCCAGCCGCCAGCCGCGCGGTGTTGACCAGGCCGGCGAGGGCGCACATCACGCCCATGATGCCGAAGATCCACAGTTTCACCGCCTGCACGTTGATGCCCGACAGGCGTGTGGCTTCCATGTTGCTGCCCACCGCGTACACGCGGCGGCCGAACACGGTCTGGCTGGTGACGTAGCTGAATACGCCGAGCAGCACCAGCAACAGCAGCACCGGTACCGGGATGCCGTCATAGCTGTTGAGGGTGGTGACGAACCCGGCCAGCACCGCGCCGATCACTGCCACACGCACGCCATCGCGCACCCGCGAGTGAGCGGCCAGGCCATGCAGTGCGCGGTTGCGCCGTTGTTTCCAGGTCAGGAACAGGGTCAGGGCAAACAGCAAGACCCCGAGGCCGATACCGACCGAATGCGGCAGATAACCCTGGCCCACATACACCAGCGACGGCGACACCGGCGCGATGGTGGTGCCGCCGGTAATTCCCAGCAGAATCCCGCGAAACGCCAACATGCCGCCCAGGCCGACAATAAACGACGGGATCCGCAGGTAAGCGGTCATGTAGCCGTTCGCCAGGCCGATCATCAAGCCGCACAGCGCCACCAGGCTCAGGTTGGCCAGCAGCGGGATGTGATACACCACATCCAGGATCGCCGCCAGGCCGCCCAATAATCCGAGCAATGACCCCACCGACAAATCGATTTCGCCGCTGATGATCACCAGCACCATGCCGCACGCCAGGATGCCGGTGATCGACATCTGCCGCAGCAGGTTGGACAGGTTGCGCGGCGTGAGGAATCCGCCCTCGGTCTGCCAACTGAAAAACAGCCAGATCACCGCCACGGCGATCACCAGGGCGAGCATTTTGTAGCGGGTAAACAGCTGTTTGAGCTGATTCATCTACGCGGTCTTCCGGTCATTATTATTGTGTTGGCTGAGCGCCGCGGCGAGTACCTGTTCCTGGGTGAGCCCTTCGTTGATGAAGTCGCCCCGCAGCTGGCCTTCGCCGATCACCAGCACGCGGTTGGAAACGCCGAGCACTTCGGCCAGCTCCGAGGAGACCATGATGATCGACACGCCTTCGGCCGCCAGGGCGCCCATCAGTTTGTAGATCTCATACTTGGCACCCACGTCCACCCCACGCGTGGGTTCATCGAGGATCAGCACCTTGGGCTTGGCCATCAGCATTTTCGCCAGCACGGCCTTTTGCTGGTTGCCGCCGGACAGGCTGGTGATCGGCAGGAATGGACTGGCGGTCTTGAGGTGCATGCGCGCGATCTGCTGGTCGATGCTGCCCAGTTCGGCTTCGGCGTCGATGCGGGTCATATGTGCGTAAGTGTCGAGCACCGTCAGGGTGATGTTCTGGCCCACGCCCAGGTCGGGAATGATGCCCTGGCGCTTGCGGTCTTCGGGCACCATGCACAGCCCGGCGCGGATCGATTTGAGCGGTGTGCGGGTGTCGATCACTTGGCCGTCCAGCCAGACTTCGGCGCTGTAGCGGCCGGGGTAGGCGCCGAATAGCGCCGACACCAGCTCCGTACGCCCGGCGCCCACCAGCCCGGCGATGCCGAGGATTTCCCCGCGCTTGAGCACAAAGGACACATCGTCCACGCGTTTGCGCTTGGGGTTGTCGACGTCATAGCAGGTGACGTGGCGCGCCTCGAAAATCACCTCGCCCACCGCATGGGGCGTGGTGGGGTAGAGGTTGCTCATTTCGCGGCCGACCATTTGGGTGATGATCTGCGCAATGTCCATGTCGGCCATGGCCGTGGTCGCAATGTGCTTGCCGTCGCGGATTACCGCAATGGTGTCGCACACGGCCGCCACTTCATCGAGCTTGTGGGAGATGTACACGCAGGCCACGCCCTTGGCCTTGAGGCCGCGGATGATGTCCAGCAGCACGTCGATTTCCGAGCGGGTCAGCGCCGAGGAGGGCTCGTCGAGGATCAACAGGCGCGCTTGTTTATTCAGGGCCTTGGCGATTTCTACCAATTGCTGGTAACCGCCGCCGTACTGCGACACCGGCAACGCCACGTTCATGTCCGGCACCTTGAGCTCGCGCATCAAGGCTTCGGCACGGTGGAGCATCGCCGGGTAGTTCATGCGCCCACCCGGCAAGGTCAGTTCGTGGCCCATGAAGATGTTTTCGGCCACCGACAGGTCCGGCACCAGGGTCAGTTCCTGGTGGATGATGACGATGCCGGCCGCCTCGGTTTCGCTGATGGACTGGGCCTTCAGCGGTTGGCCGTCCCAAAGGATTTCGCCCTCCCAGGTGCCATACGGGTAGACCGCCGACAGCACCTTCATCAAGGTGGATTTGCCGGCACCGTTCTCGCCGCACAGGCCGACGCATTCGCCCGGTCGTACCTTGATGTCGATGCCATTGAGCGCGTTGACACCGCCAAAGCTTTTGACGATGCCGTTCATTTGCAGCAAGTAGTCGGCCATGGCGGTCATTGCCCGGCAAGCTGCTCTTTGGTGTAGAACCCGTCCTTCTCCAACAGGTCGATATTGGCCTTGGTCAACGGCGTCGGCGTGAGCAGGATGGTATCGACCTTCTTGCTGCCGTTGTCGTATTGCGAGCTGTATGTCGGCTTCTCGTTACGCGCCAGTTGCACCGAGAGCTTGGCCGCCTCCGAGGCGATCAGCTTGAGCGGCTTGTACACGGTCATGGTCTGGGTGCCATCGATCACGCGTTTGACCGCGGCGAGGTCGGCGTCCTGGCCGGAGATCGGCACCTTGCCCGCCAGCTTCTGTGCGGCCAGGGCCTGGATCGCGCCGCCGGCGGTGGCGTCATTGGAGGCGACGATGGCGTCGATCTTGTTGTTGTTCCGGGTCAGGGCGTTTTCGACGATGCTCAAGGCTTCGGTGGCGTTCCACTCCTTGACCCACTGCTGGCCGACAATCTTGATATCACCCTTGTCGATGGCCGGTTGCAGCACCTTCATCTGGCCTTCGCGCAGCACCTTGGCGTTGTTATCGGTGGGCGCGCCGCCCAGCAGGAAGTAGTTGCCCTTGGGCGCCGCTTGCAGCACGCCGTTGGCCTGCATCTCGCCGACTTTTTCGTTATCGAAGGAGATGTAGGCGTCGATATCGGCGTTGAGGATCAGGCGGTCATAGGACACCACTTTGATCCCGGCCTTTTTGGCTTCGGCGACGGCGTTGGTGAGCACGGTGGCGTTGAACGGCACGATCACAATGACGTCGACCCCACGGGAAATCAGGTTTTCGATCTGGGAAATCTGCTTTTGCTCGTTGGCATCGGCGGATTGGACGAAGACCTTGGCGTCGAGTTTTTCCGCTGCGGCGACGAAGTAATCCCGGTCACGGGACCAACGCTCCAGGCGCAGGTCGTCGATGGAGAAACCGATCTTCGGGTGGGCGGGGTCAGCCATGACCGGCAGGGCGAGCAAGGCCAGGGCAGTGGCGAGCAGGGTACGTTTGAATGACTTCATGGTGGTGCGTCCTTTTATTGTTGTTGGAAGACTCTAGACGAACACTGTAACTGTGGTGAGTAGGCTTACTGTGGTGAGCGGGCTTGCCCCGCGCTGGGCTGCGAAGCAGCCCCAAAACCAGGCACCTCAGCGTGTCAGGTAAAAACACATCGCCTGTAGGGGGGGGGCGCTAAGCGCCCCAGCGCGGGGCACGCCCGCTCACCACACGTGCCAGTGTTTACCCCTATCAGGTGTAGATAAAGCGATTCACGACGCCTTCAAGCATCTCCTGACGACCACTCACCGCCTGCGGGTTCAGTTCATGGGCAAACGCATGCTCGGCCAGCGATGCCAGGCTGAACTCTCCGGCCAGCACTGCCTGGCCCAACGGTTGCTGCCACCCGGCATAACGCTGGTCCTTGAACTGCTGCAAGCGGTCGTTCTGCACCATCGCCGCCGCACGTTCCAGCGCCAGGGCCAGCACATCCATGGCCGCGACATGCCCGTGGAACAGGTCCACATCGTCCAGGCTTTGGCGGCGCACCTTGGAGTCGAAATTGTAGCCACCGTTCTTGAACCCGCCGGCCTTGAGGATTTCATAGGTGGCCAGGGTCATTTCCTCGACGCTGTTGGGGAACTGGTCGGTGTCCCAGCCGTTCTGCGGGTCGCCGCGGTTGGCGTCGATGCTGCCGAAGATACCCAGGGACACGGCCGTGGCGATCTCGTGATGGAAGCTGTGCCCGGCCAGGGTGGCGTGGTTGGCCTCGATGTTCACCTTGATCTCATGCTCCAGCCCGTACTCATGCAGGAAGCCGAACACCGTGGCGCTGTCGTAATCGTATTGGTGCTTGGTCGGTTCCTGGGGCTTGGGCTCAATCAGCAGGTCGCCCTTGAAGCCGATCTTATGCTTGTGCTCCACCACCATGCGCATGAAGCGCCCGAGTTGCTCGCGTTCGCGCTTGAGGTCGGTATTGAGCAGGGTTTCATAGCCTTCACGGCCACCCCACAGCACATAGTTGGCGCCCTTGAGCCGCAGGGTGGCATTCATGGCGCTGAACACCTGGGCGGCGGCGTAGGCGAACACCTCCGGGTCCGGGTTACTCGCGGCGCCGGCGGCAAAGCGCGGGTTGCTGAAGCAATTGGCGGTGCCCCAGAGCAGCTTGATCCCGGTCTGTTCCTGATGGCGCTCGAGGTGATCGACCATCTGCGCGAAGTGGTGGCGGTACTCCTTGAGCGAGCTGCCTTCAGGGGCGACGTCCGTGTCGTGAAAGCTGTAGTAGTCGATGCCCAGTTTGGAGAAAAATTCGAACGCCGCGTCGGCTTTGCCGATGGCCAGTTCCATCGGGTCGCCGCTGCGCTGCCAGGGCCGCTTGAAGGTGCCTACACCGAACATATCCGCCCCCGGCCATACGAAGGTGTGCCAATAGCAGGCCGCCATGCGCAGGTGTTCGCGCATGGGTTTGCCGAGGATGATCTTGTTGGCGTCGTAATGGCGAAAGGCGAGGGGGGCGTCGCTGCTGGGGCCTTCGAAGCGAACCTTCTCGACACCGGGGAAGTACGGCATGGCGTTTTCCTTATTGTTCTTGGCGGTGTCTCGATACTAGCAACGGCATCGGCCTTGCCGATTATGAAAATCACCAAAGGACAGTGCGATTTTGAGTGGCAGGGTCTAGTCTGTGGCGACTGGCCCCAGGACAACAACAATGAAAACCCTACCGCCCGTGCACCGCATAGCCTTGCTTTTCAACGGCAGCAAAATCTACGACCGCGGCATCATCGCCGGCATCGGCAATTACCTGAGCAGCACCCGCGCGTCCTGGGACTTGTTCCTGGAAGAGGACTTTCTCTGTCGCCTTAAAGGTATCGAGCGCTGGCAGGGCGACGGCATCATCGCCGACTTCGACGACCCGCTGATCGGCGAGGCGTTGTCCGGGAGCACGCTGCCGGTGGTGGCGGTGGGGGGCTCTTATGAGGATGCGCGCGCCTACCCCAAGGGCATTCCTTATGTGGCCACCGATAACCACGCCTTGATGAAATTGGCCTACGAACATTTGATCGAAGCGGGCCTGGCGCGGTTTGCCTGTTTCAGCCTGCCCGAGGCCCAGGCCAATCGCTGGGCCCAGGAGCGCGAAAAAGCCTTTCGCCGTCTGCTGCAACGCGATGGCCTGCACGTCGAGGTGTATCGCGGCCTGGGCACCAGCGCGCCGTTGTGGGACAGCGCGGTGGAACAACAGATCGCCTGGCTGCACAGCCTGCCCAAGCCCATCGGTATCATCGCCGTCACCGACGCCCGCGCCCGGCAGTTGCTGCAAGCCTGCCTCACCGCCGGCATCGCCGTGCCGGAGGAGGTGGCGTTGATCGGCATCGACAACGACCCGCTGACCCGCACCCTTACGCGGGTGCCGCTGAGTTCGGTGATCCAGGGCACCGAAACCATGGGCCGCACCGCGGCGGCGTTGCTGCACCAGATGCTGCACGGCAAACCCTGCGCCGGGACGCAGATCCTGGTGCCGCCGGATGCGATCAATGTGCAGGCCTCCAGCTTGCATCAACCCTTGGGCAATCCCTATGTGATGCAAGCGTTGCTGTTTATCCGGCAGTACGCCTGCCAGGGCATCAAGACCGCGCAGGTGGCGGCCTACGTCGGCGTGTCGCGTTCCTCCCTGGAAGCGCACTTTCGCAAGGTGCGCGGCTGCAGCGTGCATGACGAGATCCTGCGCTTCAAACTCGCCGCCGCCGCCAAGGGCCTGGCCGACCCCGACCTGGCCATTGCCGACATTGCGTCGAGCTGCGGCTTCACCTCCGCGCAGTACTTGCATACGGTGTTTCGCCGTGAGTTCGGTTGTACGCCACGGGAGTACCAGCAGGGTGCGGCCTAGGGCCGCGTATTCAGACTGAATGCGAGAGATGAAATGTGGGAGCGGGCTGGGCGCTTAGAACACTGTCTTGACCTGCAGGCCGACCACCAGCGCGTTGTCGATATCCGCACCGGAGAACGCTCCTGGCTCGATGATGTATTGCACATCCGGGCGCAGGTTGAGCCACGGCGTGGCCTGGTAGCCATAGCTGAGTTCGATCAATTGTTCGGCATTGTTCAGGTTGGGGTAATCGTTCCCGGCGTTGAAGGCGGCCAGTTCCTGCACGTCGCGACTGCGGGGGTTGGGTACGGCACGCCCATACCCCAAGGCCAGGGTGTCGCGTGGCCGTCCCTCAAACGGCTTGTAGAGCACTACGCCCGCGCCGTACCACTTGCTGAACGGCGAGGCCGCTTCGCTGGCTGCCGAGTATTGGCCGAAGGCATGCAGCACGCGGCCCGCGGATGAGTCGGACGCCCACACCGCCTGGTCGACCAGCAGGTAGTGACCACCGCGACCGCTGACCGACTTGTTGCTGCCAATGCGTTTCACGTCGGAGCTGTCGTAGTAATAGCCCAGTTTGTATTCACTCGGCAGGCTGCCCGCGTGTTTGTACACCAGCTCGATGGGTACTACGGTGCCAGTCGTGTGCTTGGGGCTCAGATGCCAGGCGCGGCTGGAGTCGCCGTTACTGTCCGGGTCGACATTGAACGCGGCGACGCGCAGTTGCCAGGCAGGCGAGAAGTCGTATTTGACCCGTGCGCCCAGGCGTGCGTTGGGGTAGTTGGTCCAGCCGCTCCCGCCGGACATGTTCAGCGGGTGGCCGCAGAAGCCGGCATTCATGAAGTTGCACAGGATGCCGCTGTCCAGGCCGCCGAGGTCGTTGCCCATGGCCATGTAGCCGACCTTGAGGTTCAGCGCCGGGGTGAACAGCGTGCGCTCGTAGCTCAGCTCGGTGAGGCGCGTGTAGAGGCCGCCGTAGTTTTCCTGGATAGGCAGGCGGTTGCCCACCAGGTCTTCGGAGGCGCTGTTGCCGCGACGGTCGTTGAGGGTGAGCTGGATGCGGTCACCCTTGTTGAAGCCATAGAGCTTGCCCAGGTCGAACTGCACGCCGAGCTTGACGTTCTGCGAGTAGCGCGCCGAACGATGCTGGCCGCCGTGGGCGTTGTAGGCGGTTTCGCCGCTGTAGTCACCGGTGAAGCGCACGCCTTGCTCGTCGAGCTCACGGCGCAGGCCGCCCCAGTCGCCGGTCAGGGTGGTGTCATCCGCTTGCACAGGCAGGGCGGCACCCAGGGCCAGGCCGAGCAACAGGCGCCCAAGGGAAAGATGAGAAGAGGGGGTCATGCGGGGTCTTCCAAAGCAGAAGGCGCGGTGCTGGGGGCACCGCGCCTGGAGAGGGTTATGGCAGGGCGTAGGCGATCACGTAGTCGCCACGGTCGGTGGACTGGCGTGCGCCACCGGCGGTGACCACGATGTACTGCTTGCCGGTTTTCGGCGACACGTAGGTCATCGGACCGCCTTGACTGCCGACCGGCAGGCGGGCTTTCCAGATTTCATCACCGTTGCCGCTGTTGAAGGCGCGCAGGTAGAAGTCCTGGGTGCCGGCGATGAAGATCAGGCCGCCCTGGGTGGAGAGGGTACCGCCGAGGGTCGGCAGGCCGATCTTGATCGGCAGGTGCATGCGGATCCCCAGCGGGCCGGTGTCTTCAACGGTGCCGACCGGCACTTGCCAGGCGACCTTTTGCGTCTTCATGTCGATCGCGGTGAGGGTGCCGAACGGCGGCGCCTGGCACGGGATGCCGGCCACCGACAGGAAGCGGTTTTTGTTCACCGCATACGGCGTGCCCTTGAGCGGTACGGCGCCCATGCCGGTGTTCAGTGCTTCGCCACCGGACGAGGCCTGGGCCTTGTTCTGCGACGGTATCATCTGGATCCACAGACCCAGGCGCATGTCGTTGACGAAAATGAAACCGTGCACCGGGTCGGTGGAGATGCTGCCCCAGTTCATGCCGCCCAGCGAGCCCGGGAAGCTCAGGGATTTATCGGTGCCTGGCGCGGTGTACAGGCCGTCGTAGCGCATGCCCTTGAAGTCGATGCGACACAGCAACTGGTCAAACGGCGTGGCGCCCCACATGTCCGACTCGGTCAGGGTCTGCGCGCCGATCTGTGGCATGCCGACCGACTTTGGCTGGGTGGGCGAGTAGGGCTCGTTAGGGATATTGGCGGCCTTGACCGGGATTTCCTGCACGTCGGTCAGCGGCTTGCCGGTCGCGCGGTCGAGCACGTAGATCTGTCCGGCCTTGGTACCGATCACCACTGCCGGCACGGCTTTGTCGCTGCCTGGCGGCGTGAAATCGATCAGGCTTGGCTGCATCGGCAGGTCGAAGTCCCACAGGTCATTGTGGACGGTCTGGTACACCCACTTTTCCGTGCCGGTGGAGGCGTCCAGCGCCAGTACCGAGGCGCCGTATTTGTGGTTGAGCTGGGTGCGTTCCACGCCGTAGATGTCGGTGGACGAGCTGCCCATCGGCAGGAAAACCGTGTTCATCAGCGGGTCATAGGACATCGGCGCCCAGCTGTTCGGCGTGCTGCGTACATAAGTGCTGCCGTCGGCCGGGGCTTTTTTGTCTTCCGGGTTGCCCGGGTCGAAAGCCCAGCGCATCTGGCCGGTGATCACGTCGAAGCCACGGATCACGCCGCCGGGCATGTCGGTCTGGACGTTGTCGGCCACGCGGCCACCCACCACCACGGTGGTGCCGGCCATCAACGGCGCCGAGGACAGTTGGTAGTAGCTGTCCGGCACGTTACCCAGGCCGGCCTTCAAATCCACTTGACCGTGGGTGCCGAAGTCTTCGCAGAACTTGCCGGTGTCAGCATCCACGGCGATCAGGCGTGCATCGATGGTGTTGGTCAGCAAGCGACGCTGGCACTGCGCACCGGCAGGAACGCTGGCGGTAATGATCGGCGAGCTGTTGGGCTGGGTCGGCTGGGCAATCGGCGCGCTGGCGTCGAAGTAAGCCATGCCCCGGCAACGCTGCCACACCGCCGATTTGGCGTTGACCTCGTTCTTCCACAGTTCTTTGCCGGTGTCGGCGTCGAGGGCGATCAGGTTGTTGTGCGGTGTGCAGATAAACACCTTGTTGCCGATCTGCAGGGGCGTGAGTTGGTCTTCGGCACCGTTGCCGTCGCTGATCGCCACGTCACCGGTGTGGTAGGTCCAGGCTACTTTGAGCTTATTGACCGTGTCACGGTTGATCTGGTCCAGCGCGGCGAAGCGGCTGCCGCCTTCGGTGTTGCCGTAGTGGGCCCAGTCTTTCTGGGCATCGGCCGGGGCTACGGGGGTGATGCCAGGGCCGGCACCGGTCGGGGCGACACTTGGGTGGGCAACGAACATATTGCCTGCTGCCACCGCCACGCCCACTGCCAGCACGGCGGCAACGCCATAGGCGCCACGGGCAGGCTTGTTGACGAGCAGCGGATAAACCAGCGCCACCACCATACCGATGGCCGCAAACATGAACACCCGCGAGAACAGCGGCCAGAACACCAGGCCCACGTCGGCCACGGCCCAGATCGCGGTGCCCAGCAGAAACGCCGCGAATAACCACGCGCCGGCCGGTTTGCGCAGGGCAATCAACAGGCCGGAAACGGCCATCACCGCACCGCCGACCAGGAAGTACCAAGAACCGCCCAGGCTGACCAGTTTAACGCCGCCGACGGCAAGCGCGAGGCCGAGCAAGGCGATGATGACGCCCAGGCCCAGGAGTAAGAATCTAGAGACGCCAGTGGCGCGCGATGCTCGTTTCATATCGAAAAGACTCGAGTGAGAGAGGGCAAAGACGCGATTTTAGCAAGATAAGTAACTGGTTAGTACATTAGAGTCCTGCAATAGACTATTACAGGTGCTGCGATGATGGGCTGAGGCTAAATGTCGCGTGTGTTGAGAGAGTGTAGGCAAGCTTGGAGGAAAATGTGGGAGGGGGCTGGCGCCCGATGGCAATGGCTCAGTTACCCAATAAGTTGACTGACACACCGTCATCGGGGCACGCCCCCTCCCACATTTGAGCCGGGTAGGGCTTCAGCCCGTGGTGGTTTTTTTGCTGCGAGGTTTTTTCTGTGGGGTTTCTCCACCCGCCAGTGCATCGCCACCCAGGCTGCGGGTCAGCTCAACGGCGGCCTGCTGGAACAGCGGATGCAGGGTTTGCGCCTGTTCTGCAGTCAGGCGGCTGGCCGGACCGGACAGCACCAGGGCGCCGATCAGGTTTTCCCCGGGGCCGAAAATCGGCAGGGCCATCGACGAGGCGTGGGGGTCGGTGGCGCCGTGGGAGAAGATCGGTTTGATCATCCTGGCGGCCAGGGAATAGGGGGTGCGCAAGGCTTCGGCACCGGCGGCGCCATCCATGGGGCGGGTGTCGCCCGGTTGCAGGTGCAGGCGCAGATGGTGGGGCGAATTGACCCGGTACAGGCACATCCGGTAGGCGCCATGGCGCACATAGAACGAGGCGGTTTCCCCGGTTTCCTGGGTCAGGCGGTGCAGCAGCGGGGTGATGTGGCGCTCAAGGTCGAGGCCGTCCTGATACACCGTGTTCAGTCGCATGATCTCGGTGGCCAGCTGATAACGGCCATCGGCCAGGCGCGTGATCAGGCCGTGGTCTTCCAGGGACACCATCAAACGCATGATGGTGCTTTTGATCAACCCGGTGCGCGCCGCCAGCTCGGCCAGTTCCAGCGCGGTATCGCCCATTTTGAACGCCGTGAGCACGGTCAGCACCCGATCAGCCGAAGCAACCCCGGTGACTGCGGGGCGCGGGCGGGTTTTTACCATGGGGTTGCTCCTTGTGGTTGGGCGGGTACGCTGCAAAATACTGGCATTGCCCGCGAGGGGCAATGCCAAGCAATTGACTGCGCAGCGATTTCAGGACAAAGCCGGCGCGCCGGCCAATTCCTTCATCTGCTTGCGGCCCATCAACAACACCATCACCGCGCCGGCCGCACACAGTGCTGCCAGTGGCAAGAGTGCCAGGGCATAGCTGCCGGTGGCGTGATGAATCGTGCCGTAAACGTTGACCATCACGCCCCCGCCAATCAGGTTGGCCATTGCCCCCACGGCGGCCAGGCCGGCAGCGGCGGTGGAGGACGAGAGCCAGGTCGACACCAGCGCCCAGAACGGCCCCTTCATCGAATACGCGCCAATCAGCACCATGGACAGCATGATTACCGTGGCCACCAGCGACGACGTGACCAACGCCAGCAGCAAGCCCGCAGTGATCAACAGCAAGGTGGTCGCGGTGTGCCAGCGGCGCTCACCGGTCTTGTCGGAGCTGCGCCCCCACAGAATCATAAGGATCGATGCGAGCCCGTAGGGGATGGCATTGACCAGGCCGATTTCCAGGTTGTTCAGGCCAAAGGTCTTGAGCAATTGCGGGGCCCAGACGCTCATGGTGCTGCCGGCCGCCGAGGCGCCCGAATAGATCAGCGCCAGCACCCAGATGTGCTTGTGGCGCAGCAGTTTCCACAGAGAGATATGCCCGATGGCGGTCTTGCGGCTGCGCTCTTCATCGAGACGGCCGGTGAGCCAGCCGCGTTGCTCGCTGCTCAGCCATTTGGCCTGCTCGGGGCGATCGGTCAGCACGAACAGGCAAGCGATACCCAGCAGCACCGCCGGGATGCCTTCGATGATGAACAGCCAGTGCCAGCCTCGCATGCCAAACCAGCCATCCAGGCTCAACAGCAGTCCGGACAGCGGCGAGCCGATGAAGTTGGCACCGGGAATGGCGACCATGAAAATCGCCACCATGCGCCCTCGGTATGCCGCCGGCAGCCAGTAGGTGAGGTACAGCAGCACGCCCGGGAAAAACCCGGCTTCGGCCGCGCCCAGCAAAAAGCGCATCACGTACAGGGAATTGGCGCCGGTCACAAACGCGGTGCCGGCGGAAATAATCCCCCAAGTGATCATGATCCGCGCAATCCATACCCGCGCGCCGAACCGTTGCAAGGCCAGGTTGCTGGGGACTTCCACGAGGAAATACGACACAAAGAACAAGCTGCTGGCAAAGCCGAAGATCGCCGGGGTGAGGCCCAGGTCCTGGTTCATCTGCAGGGAGGCCATGCCGATGTTGCCGCGATCAATGATTGCCAGCAGGTAGCAGAGGATCAGGAACGGCAGTAGCCGCCACGCCACCTTGCGCATGGTTGAGCGCTCAATGGCGCTGATGTCGGTGGAACTGGTAGACATGACTCTCTCCCATTTTGTTTTTTTTGGAGAAGCGTGATGAGCCCGTCCTTCTTTACGCGAAGGCCGGGCGATGTGCGTTCAATCAGTCTGCGAACAGTTGGCGATTAACCACTGCGCGCGGTTCCAGCGCGTTGCCGTCCCAGAAATCGATGATTTGTTGCAAGGCCAGCAGGCCCACGCGATCCCGCGCTTCGGCGGTGTTGGCGCCCACGTGCGGGGTGGCCACCAGGGTCGGCAGGCCCCACAGCGCGGAGTCAGCCGGTGGCGGTTCGGGGTTGAAGGTGTCGAGGCCGGCGCCGGCGATCTGGCCGGTGCTCAGCGCCTGCACCAGCGCTTCGGTGTCGATCAGCTCACCGCGCGCGGTATTGATCAGGATGCTGCGCGGGCGCATGCGCTTGAACTGTGCCGCGCCGAACAGGTTGCGGTTCTGCTCGGTCAGCGGGCAATGCAGGCTGATGATATCGCAGCTCGCCAGCAAGGCGTCGACGTCCTCGGCGCGCTCGACGTTCGGCAGGTCCGGCAGGCTGCTCAGGTACGGGTCAAACACCTTGACGGTCATGCGCAGCGGGGTCACCAGGTCCATCAGGATTCGCCCGATGGCGCCCAGGCCGACCAGCCCGAGGGTCTTGCCGGACAGCTCGATGCCGACGCTGGTGGCTTTGTCCCAATGCCCGTCACGCATGCGCGCATCGAGCAGTGCGGTCTGGCGCGCCACGCTGAACATCAGTGCCAGTGCGTGCTCGGCCACCGATTGCGCATTGGCGCCCAGGGCGATGGTCACCGGGATGCGGCGCTCGGCGGCGGCGGCAATGTCGATGGTGTCGTAGCCCACGCCGTGCTTGGCGATGATCTTCAGCGCGGGCGATGCGTCGATCATCGCTCGGGTCAGTTTGCCCTGGCGCACGATGATTGCGTCGGGTTGCTCGCGGGCAATGATCGCAGTGAGTTCGTCGGCAGGTGCATAGGGCGTGGTGGGGATCACGCGTACGCCGTGGGAGGCGGCGTGGGCCATGGCTTCGGGGGTCAGTTCCGGGCCGGTCAGCAGCAGGGTTCGGGTCATTGTGCGCACCTTGGTTTTCTTATCTGTGTGCAGTTGAGGACTCGTCGTAGCGCTCAACAGTGATTGAAAGCTACCATAATGAAATGGCGTTTCAATAAATAATTTTTGCTCTGAAACAAAAAACTCACTATTACGGTTGTCTGCGACCCAGTGATTACCCATGGTCTATAGAGTTTAAGGTGCGATTTGTGCCACTCGTCGCCTGCCGAATGGCTGCGAAGGGTGTCTTGTCAGTTTCAAAAGGTGGTGTTAATTTTGAAATAGAGTTTCATTTTGAACAAATAACACTTAATAAAAACCACCAGAGGAATGCCCCATGTCCATCGGATTCAGAGTGCTCAAGCAGCAACGCAAGGTCGCTGCCGAGTGGGTCGAGCGTTACCGCAGCGTGCCGGTCGCCAACATCAGCGATTCGATGAATCGGATGACCGCCGGTGGCGCCAGCCTGCAGCCGATGCACCACAAGGGCGTGCTGGTGGGGCCGGCGCTGACCGTCAAGGCGCGCCCCGGCGACAACCTGATGCTGCATCACGCGCTGGATATCGCGCAGCCCGGTGACGTGATCGTGGTGGATGCCGGCGGTGACCTGAGCAACGCGCTCATCGGTGAAATGATGGTGGCGTACGCGATCAAGAAGGGCGTGGCCGGCATTGTGATCAACGGCGCGATTCGCGATGCGGCGAGCATCGGTGCCGGTGACTTTCCGGTGTTCGCCGCCGGTATCACCCATCGCGGCCCTTACAAGGATGGTCCGGGCGAGGTCAATGTGCCGATTGCGCTCGGTGGCATGGTCATCGAGCCCGGAGACCTGGTGATCGGTGATGAAGACGGCTTGCTCTGCGTGCCTTTCGATCAGGTCGGCGAGGTGTATGATCGCGCCTACGCCAAGCATGCCGCTGAACAGAAGCAGCTTGAACAGATCGCGCTGGGCGAGAACGACCGCACCTGGGTCCTGAAATCGCTCACACAAAAGGGCTGCGAGTTTATTTGAATCCTGCTTCCCCCTCCCGCTGGCCGGCGCCTGTACGCGCGCTGCGCCATCGCAATTTCCAGATCTACTTCGTCGGCCAGGGCCTCTCCACCCTCGGCAAGTGGGTGCAACAGGTCGCGCTGTCGTGGCTGGCCTACCACCTGACGGGCTCGGCCGTGCTGCTGGGGGCGATTGCGTTTCTGACGCTGTTGCCGCAGTTGCTGGTGGGCCCGCTGGCGGGGGCCTGGTCGGACCGCCACGACAAGCGCCGCCTGCTGATGGCCGTGCAGGCCACGCTGGCCCTGCAATCCCTGGCCTTGGCCGTGCTCACGTGGCAGCAGTGGATGGGCCGCGAAGTGATCATCGCCATGGCGCTGTTGCTGGGGTTGCTCAACGCCTTGGAAACGCCGCTGCGCCAAGCCTTGATCGCCAGTTTTGTCGACGATCCCAAAGACCTGCCCAACGCCCTTGTGCTCAATGCGATGCTGATCAATGCCGCGCGTTTTATCGGCCCGCCGTTGGCCGGTTTGCTGATCAACTGGAGCGGCGAGGCTGGTTGCTTCCTGCTGACGTCCATCGCCTTCGGCATGTTGCTGATTGGCCTGGGCAAGGTGCAAAGCCGGGCGCAGGCCAGGGCCCAAGGTTCCACGGCGCAAATTTTCCGCGAAGGTTTGCACTACCTTTGGAGCACGCTGGCAATCCGGCGGCTGTTGATCAGTGTGGTGATGGTCAACCTGTTGGCCTCCTGCTACACGGTGCTGCTGCCGATTCTGGCCAAGCACGTGTTCAGCGGCGATGCGCAAACCCTCGGCTGGTTATGGGGCGCGGCGGGTGCCGGTGCGTTTGTGGCCACGATTTTCCTGGCGTTCGCCGGCAGTCACTCGCGGCTCAGCCGCATCATCGTGCTGGGTACGTTGGTGTGTGCGCTGTCGCTGTGTGCGCTGTCGCTGTGTGCGGTGGCCGCCAACCCGCCGTTGGGGTTCACCCTGGCGGCGCTCGCCGGGCTGGGGTTCGGGATTACGGTCAGTAATGTCAGCAGCAACATGACCCTGCAAAGCGCCGCGCCGGAAACGCTGCGGGGCAGGGTGATCGCGTTTTACATCGCCATGCGTTTCGGCTTTGAAGCCATCGGCGGGTTGTTGGCCGGCCTGTTGGCGGCGGCGCTGAGCGTGCAATGGACATTGCTGCTGGCGGGGAGCTTGTTGGGGGGTTATCAGTTGGTCAGTTGGCACTTGGGCCGCAGGCGTGGTTGAAAGCAACCAGTGGCCTGCGGCTGGGTTGACTCAACGAAACGCCGGCACCACCTGCTCGATAAACAGCGCCAGCGACTTCTTCTTCTCGGCATGGGGCAGGCTGTTGTCGCACCAGAAGCTGAACTCATCCACCCCCAGTTCCTGGTAGTAGCGGATGCGCGGGATGATTTCTTCGGCCGTGCCGATCATCGCGGTCTTGTGCAGGCTGTCCAGTTCGAACTCCGGGCGGGCGGCGAATTTTTCTTCCGGGCTCGGCGCCAGGAAGCCATTCACCGGCACCTCTTTATTGCCGAACCAGGCATCGAAGGTGCGATAGAACTTCGAGATCGCCTTGGCCCCGACTTTCCAGCCGTCCGGATCATCGGCGGCATGCACGTGCGTGTGGCGCAGCACCATCAGTTGCGGGCGTGGTACGCCGGGGTTGTTGTCGAGGGCGGCCTGGAATTTGTTTTTCAGGTCGAGGACTTCTTCGTCACCCTTCATCAGCGGCGTGACCATCACGTTGCAGCCGTTGGCCACCGCGAAGTTATGCGAGTCCGGGTCGCGGGCGGCGATCCACATCGGCGGGTTGGGCTGCTGGATCGGCTTGGGCACGCTGGTGGAAGTGGGGAATTTCCAGATGTCGCCGTCGTGGGCGTAGTCGCCTTTCCACAACGCACGCACCACCGGCACCATCTCGCGCAGCGCCTGGCCGCCGCTGGAGGCGGGCATGCCGCCGGCCATGCGGTCGAATTCGACTTGGTAAGCACCACGGGCCAGGCCGACTTCCATGCGCCCGTTGCTGATCACGTCGAGCAAGGCGCATTCACCCGCCACCCGCAACGGGTGCCAGAACGGCGCGATGATGGTGCCGGCGCCCAGGTGAATGGTAGTGGTCTTGGCCGCGAGGTAAGCCAGCAGCGGCATCGGGCTCGGCGAGATGGTGTATTCCATGGCGTGGTGTTCGCCAATCCATACGGTACTGAAACCGCCGGCCTCGGCCATCAGGGTCAGTTCGGTCAAGTCTTCGAACAACTGCCGGTGGCTGACACTTTCGTCCCAACGTTCCATGTGTACGAACAGGGAAAACTTCATGACGCTTACCTCGGATCTATTGTGATCGGCCTGTCGGCTGCGGGCCCTTAAGTACTCTCGCCACGTTGAAGCGTGCCAGTGATGACAGCTGTTCGGCGGATTAATTGTTGGTATACCATAATACAGAATATCCGCAAAACTTTTCTCTCCAACGGTCGCACCGTGCTGATCATCCTCAATGTGCGTCATGAGGCACGGGATGGCTTTATCGACAGCAGCGGGCGCGAGATCCGCCAGGTCGACAACGCGATGCAGTTGTTTTTCGAAGGCATCAGCCAGAACGTCAGCTACCTGGCCGCGCAGCAGCTCCGGGAGTGCCACCGAAGTCTCGGTGGAAATGGCCGAAGTCGCCGAGCGACAGCGCGAAGCGGTGGATATGGTCTCGACGGCGTTTCATGAAATGGTTGCCACCTCCAACGAAGTCGCGCTCCTGCAGCCAGGCTGCCGACTCGGCCGACAACGGCCAGCGCCAGGGCTTCCGAACCTGACTGACACCGCAGCCCTTTGGGGGACGTTCGAATGAGGGAGCGGGCAAGCCCTACTACCAGTCAGTTAAGAAGCAGCAAGAGCGAAAAGTAACCTGTGGCGAGGGAGCTTGCTCCCGTTGGACTGCGTAGCAGTCCCAGTTGTTTTAAACAAAGAGCTGGGGCCGCTTCGCGGCCCAACGGGAGCAAGCTCCCTCGCCACAGGTACAGTGTTTGCCTTAACTGACTTGCACTAGGGCAAGCCCCACATTTGATCTTCGGTGTTTTCAGAACGGTGTCGGGGATCAGGCCGGCAGTGGCAGGGCACCCATCTTGCCGTGGCAATACACCAGTGGCCCGGCGTTCTGCCGGGGCACGATCAGGTTCTTCACCGCGCCGACCATGATCGCGTGGTCGCCGCCTTCATATTCGCGCCACAACTCGCACTCGATCACCGCCGTGGCATTGGCCAGGATCGGGTTGCCCAACTCACTGAGCGTCCATTCGATGCCCTGGGCCTTGTCCTTGCCTTTGCGCGCAAAGGCATAGGCTTCGGTTTGCTGCCCACCGGAAAGCACATGAATGGCAAAGCGCTTGTTCTTGATCAACACCGGGTACGAGTCGGAGCTGTAGTTGGGGCAGAACAGCACCAGGGCCGGGTCCATGGACAGTGAACTGAAGGCACTGGCGGTCAACCCGACGATTTGCCCCTCGTCATCGAGCGTGGTGATCACGGTGACACCGGACGGAAACGAACCCATCACTTGTTTGTAGATAGCGGCATCGATCATGGGACGGTCCTCTGCGGTAAAGCGGTTTTTATGAGTTTGTAGGTCTGATGGTATACCGTAATACAGTCGATGCAACCGCTTTTTCAATCGCCCGATGAACGTCAATTCTCGGGTTTATCACCCATAAATACGGGGGCTATGGCGGGAAATAACGGAGTGCGCTGTGGCACACTTGCGGATCAGATGCGCGCTAAGACTACGGATCAGTCTTGTGAAAATGTTGGAATACCATAATATGGTGTTCATCTGAGGGGCAGCCAAAGAGCTCCCCCGGTTTGGCGTCAAACAACTATAAGATCAGACAAACGCGAGTTCATTTCCATGCCCCAGATGTCCCGGCAAGACCCCCTGATCGAGCATCACACGGTCGATTACGTCCCCCTCGCAGAGCGCCATGGAAAGGCCCGCGACCTGTTCACCTTATGGTTCAGCACCAACATCGCGCCGCTGCCGATCGTCACGGGTGCCATGGTGGCCCAGGTGTTCCATCTCAATCTGGCGTGGGGGCTGCTGGCGATTGCCCTCGGGCACCTGCTCGGCGGCATCGTGATTGCCCTCGCATCGGCCCAAGGCCCGCGCATGGGCATCCCGCAGATGGTGCAGAGCCGTGGCCAGTTCGGCCGTTACGGCGCGCTGCTGATCGTGTTCTTCGCCGCGCTGATCTACATTGGCTTTTTCATCTCCAATATCGTCCTGGCTGGCAAGTCCATCGTCGGCATCGTGCCGTCGGTGCCGGTGCCGGCGAGCATCCTGATCGGCGCCCTCAGCGCCACCGCCATCGGCGTGATCGGCTATCGCTTTATCCATACCCTCAACCGCATCGGCACCTGGGTGATGGGCAGTGCTTTGCTGGCCGGTTTTATCTACATTTTTGCCCATGACCTGCCGGCAGATTTCCTTACCCGTGGCGGCTTCAACGCAGCTGGCTGGTTGGCTACCGTGTCGCTGGGGGTGATCTGGCAGATCAGCTTTTCGCCCTACACCAGCGACTACTCGCGCTACCTGCCGGCGGACATTGGCATCACCCGGCCGTTCCTCGCCACCTACCTGGGCGCGACCCTCGGCACCATCCTGTCCTTCGCCTTTGGCCTGGTCGCTGCACTGGCCACGCCCGAAGGCACCGAAGCCATGGTCGCGGTCAAGCACGCCACCGGCTGGCTGGGGCCGATCCTGATGGTGCTGTTCCTGCTCAATATCATCAGCCACAACGCCCTGAATCTGTACGGCGCGGTGCTGTCGATCATCACCTCGGTCCAGACCTTCGCCAGCCACTGGACCCCCAGCATCAAGGTGCGCGTGGCGCTGTCGGGCGTGATCCTGGCCGGTTGCTGCGTGGTGGCGTTGGGCGCGTCGGCGGACTTCATCTCGCAATTTATCGGCCTGATCCTCGCGCTGTTGCTGGTGTTGGTGCCGTGGGCGTCAATCAACCTGATCGACTTCTACATCATCAAGCGCGGGGTCTATGACATTGCCTCGATCTTCCAGGCCGATGGCGGGGTGTATGGGCGTTTCAACCTGCATGCGATCGTGGCGTACTTCATCGGCATCATCGTGCAACTGCCGTTTGCCAATACGTCGCTGTATGTGGGGCCGTGGGCCAACCTGGTGGAAGGCGCGGACTTGTCGTGGCTGGTGGGGTTGGTGGTGACGTGCCCGTTGTATTACTGCCTGGCGACACGTCAACACACCCAAAAGGTCAGGGCGGCGCGGTTGGGCTACACCGACTGACCCACCCCGCCGAACTCCTCCAGCGCATCCCGCAACGCGCCCTCGAAGTATGCCTTCGAGGCGCGATCCCAGAGGATATGAAACGCCGGCAGCTCCCCACTGCCTGTGTGGATGACAATCGCATTGACCCGCGCCACCGAGGTCTGCGCCACCATCCCCGGCTTGAAGGCCGGGAAACTGAGATCCACCCCGCACAGCTTTGCCATTACCTGCGCAATCACCTCCCCGCTGAGCCGCACACAGGCGTGGCTGTCCTGGCGTGGCAGCAGGTAGTTGGCGCGGTGGTCCAGTTCCCAACGCGCTTCTTCATCGGCAATCCGTTGCCCCTGATCCTGCGGGCTGCCCAGCACCAGGTATTCGTTCTGCGACAGGCGCGCCACCCAACTGCCGTCCGCTTGCGCGCAGGCTTGGTTGGGCCCGCCCGGCAACGTGAAGCCGCGCGCCGTGAGGTACTCGGCGCTCTGTGCGCCGCGAAAGCCGACCCGGGGCAGGTCGGTCTGGTCCTGCAGTTGGCAGGGCGGCGTGAACAATTCGTGGGCCTTCAGACTGGTCATGGCTTAACCCTCCTGGCGTTGGTTAGTGGGGTCGAAGAACGGCAGTTGCACCACCTCGGCCTGGACGACGATGCCGCCTTCGACGCGAATCGGAATGCGCTGCCCTGGCGTGCTTTGGTCGATCCCGGCGTAGGCCAGCCCGATGATGCGGCCCAGGCTGGTGGAGTATTCGCAGGAGGTGACGTTGCCGCTGATGTCCGCGCCGTTGAGCACCAGGTGGCCTTCCAGCGGTTGTACGCTGCCCTTGGGCAGGCTGAAGCCCACCAATTTGCGTTTCAGCGGCTGGGCTTCGAGGATGTCCACCGAGCGGCGGCCGACGAAGAACGGCTTGGTGCGGCTGACCGCCCAGCCCATGTCGATTTCTGCCGGGTGAGTCATGCCGTCGGTGTCCTGGCTGATGATCACGTGGCCTTTTTCCAGGCGCAGCAGGCGCTGGGTCTCGACGCCGAAGGGGCGAATGTCAAAGGCCTTGCCGGCCGTCATCAACGCGTCCCACAACGCCAGGCCGTGGCGTGCCGGTACGTGGATTTCATAGCCCAGTTCGCCGACGAAACCCACCCGCAGCAGGCGTGCCTTGATCCCGGCCACCGTACCCTGGCGCACGCCCAGATAGGGGAAGCCTTCGGCACTGAGGTCGAGATCGCTGCATACCTGTTCCAGCACCTTGCGCGAATCCGGCCCGGCCACGTTCACCGCACAGATCGCGGCGGTAACGTTGGTCACGTCCACGTCCAGGCGCCACTGCGCGTTCCACTTGAGCATCTGCTGGTAAATACGATCGACGCCGCTGGTGGTGGCGGTGACGTAGAAGTGGTTGTCGGCCAGCCGCGCGCACACGCCGTCGTCGATCACCACGCCGTGTTCGTTGGTCATCAGCGCATAACGCGAACGGCCCACCGGCTGCTTGAGGAACGCGAAGGTGTAGAGGCGGTTAAGCAGTTCGGCGGCGTCCGGGCCGCGCACGTCGAGGCCGCCGAGTGTGGACACATCGAT
Organism: Pseudomonas sp. OV546; assembly: GCF_900116845.1. Lineage (NCBI taxonomy): Bacteria > Pseudomonadati > Pseudomonadota > Gammaproteobacteria > Pseudomonadales > Pseudomonadaceae > Pseudomonas > Pseudomonas sp. OV546. Next base: position 22,550 of record NZ_FPCE01000026.1, read on the forward strand.
CATCCCGACCTTGTTGCGCACGTGCAGCGCTTCGGCCTGCATGCACGCTTCGCGGTCCTGGGCCTTGCCGTAATAGGCCGGGCGCTGCCAGATACCGGCGGGCATCATCTTCGCCCCGGCTTGCACATGGCGCGCGTGCATCGGCGTTTGGCGGTAGGGGTCGAAGGCGCGTCCGGCGACATGCGCGAGTTTCTCCGCCACGAACGGCGGCCGTGCGGTGGTGACCCCGGTTTCGCTGATAGTACGCTGGGTCGCCCAGGCCACCAGCCGTGCGGTCGGCAGCGCTGAGTGGCGCCCCTGGGACGGGCCCATGCCGACCGTGGAATAACGCTTCACCAACTGCACATCGCGGTAGCCAATGCGGGTGGCGTTGACGATGTCCGCCACCTGCAGGTCTTCGTCGAAGTCGACGAAATCCTTGCCCTTGGGGTGCGGGAAGATCGGCCAGGGGAAGTTGACCTGGGCTTCAGGGCGCAGCGCTGCAGGCGGGCTGGTGCTGTTCAATCCGAGGGCGAGCAGGCTGTCGGCGGCGGCGTTGGTCGCATCCGCCAGCACATTGTCCAGTTGATGCCGACCGTGTACGGAACCGGCCACGCCCAGATTGCGCGGCAGGCCACTGAGGCTGAACTCCGCCCGCGAGTCTTCATAGGCCAGCTTGCCACCGGCCTGGCACAGCAACTGATAGACCGGCATATAACCGGCCGACATGCACAGCAGGTCGCAGTCGATCACTTCCCCGCTGGTGCTGACCTGGCCCTGGCCTGTGATCTGGCGCACGTCGACGCCCTTCACATGGCGCAGGCCTTTTTCATGCAGGGCCTCGAACACCGTGCTGTTGCTCAGGCACGCGATCTTGCGCTGGGCCAGGGCACTGGGCAAGGCTTTGTCCGCCGGGGCGTGACGCAGGTCGATCACGGCGGCCACGTCCACGCCCTGGTCATGCAGGTCGAGGGCGGCCAGGTAGCCGTCATCGTTGCCGGTAAGCACCACCGCGCGCTTGCCGGGCTTGACCGCATACAGCTTCATCAGGCGTTGCGCCGCGCTGGTGAGCATCACCCCCGGCAGGTCATTGTTGCGGAAGACCACCGGTTGGTCGAACGAACCGCTGCACACCAGGCACTGCTGCGCGCGCACTTTGTACAGGCGCTTGCCCTGGATCACCGGCAGGTAGTTGTCGGTGAACCAGGCATTGCAGGTGGCGTCGGTGAGTACCTGGATATTCGCGTGTTGCTGCACCGCGCCCAGCAACTCGCGGCGCAAGGTGTCGGCACGGGTGCCGGCAATATCGAAGCGCGCGTAGGTCAGCGACCCGCCGAGGATCGGTTGCTGCTCGATCAGCAGCACCTTGGCGCCGGCATTCGCGGCGGTCAGCGCGGCCTGCAAGCCAGCGGGGCCGGCGCCGATCACGGCGAGGTCGGTGAATAGGTAGGCCTTGTCGTAGTACTCGGGTTGGAACGTCAGGTCGAGCACGCCCAGGCCGGCCTTTTTGCGAATGATCGGCTCCCAGACTTTCCACATGCCCTTGGGCTTGTAGAACGAACGGTAGTAGAAGCCCACCGGCATGAACTTGGAGAACTTGCCCAGGTAGGCGTCCTTGTCGTTGTCCAGCGAGCCGTTGACGTTCTGCGCCGTCACCGCCAAGCCGGCGGACAGCGCGTGGGCGTCGGCTAATACGTTGGGTTCGCGAGGCAGTTGCACCAGGCTGTTGGCGTCCTGGCCGGCCATGGTCAACGGGCCGCGTGGGCGGTGGTATTTGAACGAGCGCGACATCAGGAAGCGCCCGTTGGCGAGCAGGGCGCTGGCGATGCTGTCGCCCTGCAAACCTTGGTAGGGCAGGCCGTCGAAGCTGAAGTCGAGTGGCTGGTCACGCTGGATCAGCAGGCCCATGGGGGCGGGGAGGCGGTTCATCCGGCGATCTCCTTGGCGGTGGTGAAGTCGACGCGGGTGGTGAACACTTCGCGCGGATCGAAGGTGCGCACGATCTCGTCGGTGACCGTGTGGCGCTCGGCGAGGAACCAGTAGCTGGACGGTGTGTGCATCCACCATTCGCGCACCACGCCGGCAAGGTTATCGGTGTTGAACACGTAGTCGGCCCATTCGGCATCGCTGCAGGTCAGCGGGTCGGGCATCGGTTTGAATTCACCGCCGTAGGTGAACTCGCTGATATTACGCGGCCCGTTGAGCGGGCAAATCATGATTTTCATCGTCTGCTCTCCGTCAGTGGCTGGCCGCTGTGGCGCCCATTTCGTTGACTTGCTGGAAGGTCGAAAAGCGCTCGAGGCCGAAGGGTTTGATCAAGTCCGGCACCTTGCCGCCGCTGGCGACCAGCTCGGCCATGGTCTTGCCGCAGATCGGCGTGGCCTTGAAGCCCCAGGTGCCCCAGCCGGCGTCGAGGTAGTAATTCTTCACCGGCGACAGGCCCATGATCGGGCTGTAGTCGGGGGTCATGTCGGTGATCCCGGCCCACTGGCGCATCAACTTGGCGTTGGCCAGGAACGGGAACATCTCGATGGCATGGGCCAACAGGCTTTCCTTGAGGTCCAGGGTCGAGCGCGTGTTGAACAGCGGGTACGGGTCGGAACCGCCACCGAACACCACTTCGCCACGGCTGGTTTGTTGCACGTAGCAGTGCAGCGCCGAGGAACTTACCAGCGGATCGAGGAACGGCTTGAACGGCTGCGTGACCATGGCCTGCAGCGGGAACGTCTGGATCGGCGAGCGGATGCCGGCCTTGGCCATCAGCAGCGAGCTGTGCCCGGCAATCGCCTGCACCGCGCAACCACACTTGATGGTGCCGCGATTGGTTTTCACCGCGGTGATGGCGCCGTTTTCGATGATCAGGTCCTGCACTTCGGTAAGCTGGTGGATTTCCACGCCGCGCTTGGCCGCCTGCTTGGCGTAGCCCCAGGCCACGGCATCGTGGCGCGCGGTGGCGCCGTCGATATGCCAGAGCCCGGCAATCACCGGCAAGTGGCCGGGGTCGAGGTTAAGGCTGGGCACCAGCTCGCGGATCTGCTGGCGATCGATCATCTCGGTACGCCCGCCGAAGTGCTTGTTGACCTCGGCGCGCTGGCGGAACGAACGCACGGTGGCGTCGGTGTGGGCCAGGGTCAGTTGGCCGCGCTCGGAGTACATGATGTTGAAATCGAATTCGTTGGACAGCGACTGGAACATCTTCACCGACTCGGCGTAGAAACGAACGCCTTCGCTGGTGAGGTAGTTGGAGCGGATCACCGCCGTATTGCGCGCGGTATTGCCGCCGCCCAGGTAGGCCTTTTCCAGCACCGCGATATTGGTGATGCCGTGGTACTTGGCCAGGTAGTAGGCCGTCGCCAGGCCATGGCCACCGGCGCCGATGATCACCACGTCGTAACTCGACTTGAGAGCCTTGGGCGGTGGCAGGTCCACCTCCACCGGGTACTCGGAACTCAGCCCGTATTTCAATAGATTGAATGGCATACGGCCTCCGATTGGCTGCGTAGGGCGTGGTGTTGCGCCTGGGCGGCGGCCACGGTGTTTTTCATCAGGAAGGCAATGGTCATCGGCCCGACACCGCCGGGCACCGGGGTGATGGCGGCGACATGGGGCAGGGCGCTGTCGAAGTCGACATCACCCACCAGGCGGCTGCGGCCGTCGTCGTCGATGCGGTTGATGCCGACATCGATCACCACGGCGCCGGGTTTCAACCAGCTCGCGTCAATCAAGCGGGCGCGGCCCACGGCAGCGATCACAATATCGGCCTGGCGGCACAGGGCCTGGGCGCCGTGGCTGCGTGAGTGCAGCACGGTCACCGAGCAATCCGCCTTGAGCAGCAGCGCGGCCATGGGCTTACCAACGATGTTCGAACGGCCGATCACCACCGCGTGCTTCCCGCGCAGGTCGCCGCAGGTGTGTTCCAGCAGGTACAGGCAACCGCTCGGCGTGCACGGCGTGAGTACCGCGCGCCCCTGGCTGAGGCCGCCGACGTTCTGGCTGTGAAAACCGTCGACGTCCTTGTCCGGCGCGATGGCCTCCAGGGCGCGCAGTTCGTCCATCTGCGCCGGCAACGGCAATTGCAGGAGGATGCCGTGGATCGCCGGGTCGGCATTCAATTGGCCGATCAGGATCAACAATTGTTCGGTGCTGGTATCGCTGGGCAGGCGATGCTCCACGGAGCGGATGCCCACCTCTTCGGCGCGCAGGATCTTGTTGCGCACATACACTTGGCTGGCCGGGTCGTTGCCCACCAGGATCACCGCCAGCGCCGGTTGAATAGCCTGCCCATGCAGACGCGCCACGTCTTCGCGCACTTGCAGCAGCACCCGTGCGGCGGCGGCTTTGCCGTCGATCAGTTTATGCGCGTTCACCGGAACACCACCGTTCTGTCCTGATTGAGGAAGACCCGGTGCTCCAGGTGGTACTTGACCGCCTTGGACAGGGCCACGGTTTCGGTGTCGCGACCGATGGCGACCAAGTCGTCGGGCTTGTACACGTGGTCGACGCGCTGCACTTCCTGCTCGATGATCGGGCCCTCATCCAGGTCGCTGGTCACGTAGTGCGCGGTGGCACCGATCAACTTCACGCCGCGTTGATAAGCCTGGTGATAGGGCTTGGCACCCTTGAAACCGGGCAGGAACGAATGGTGGATATTGATCGCCCGCCCCGACAGTTGCCGGCACAGGTCGTCGGAGAGGATCTGCATGTAGCGCGCCAACACCACCAGTTCGGTGCGGGTGTCGTCGACGATCTTCATCAACTCGGCTTCCTGCGCGGCCTTGTTGTCCTTGGACACCGGCAGGTAGATAAAGCGAATGCCCTCGCGCTCGGCCATCGGCCGCAGATCGAGGTGGTTGGAGACGATGGCGGTGAGGGTCATGTCCATCTCGCCCTTGTGGTATCGGTAGAGCAGGTCGGTGAGGCAGTGGTCGAACTTGCTCACCATCAGCATCACGCGCATCGGCTCGCGGGTGTCGTGCAGCTCCCACTGCATGTCGAAGGCCTGGGCGACATCGGCGAAACCGTCTCTGATCTCTTGCAGGTTGCCCGCATGGCCATCGTTGAAGCGGAACACCGCACGCATGAAGAAGCGGCCGCTGAAGTCATCGTCGAACTGCGCCATCTCCCCGATGTAGCACGCCTTGTCCGCCAGGTAAGTGGTGACGGCAGCGACAATGCCGGACACCGCGGGACAAGTGACCTTGATGATGAAATGGTTTTTTTCGTGTTGCATGACACGTCCTCGGGATGATGGCGGCAGCTCATCGCATAGCGAAAAAATGTCTGAGGACAGCAGGCTCATTCCTTGAGCGCGTTTTCTTGTGGAGAATAAAATATTCCTGAAGTGGCTTTATAGGGGAATGAGGGCGGTGCGTCTAGGGGTTTTGGGAAAGATTTTTAACTGGGGGGAATTTTTTGCGGGGGCGACGGGAAGGTCGAATGCGATCAAAGGTGGGCGCTGGCTTGCCTGCGCTGGTCACAGGTCTCTGCAAAACTGTAGTGAGCGGGCTTGCCCCGCGCTGGGCGGCGAAGCCGCCCCCATAAAGACATCGCCGAGTTCCAGATAAGACCAAGTCGCCTGGTTTGGGGCGGCTTCGCCGCCCAGCGCGGGGCAAGCCCGCTCACTACAAGGTGCTCATGCGCCGTTCGTGCATCACTCTTTGTCGTTGCCGTAGTTCATGATCGATAACAACCGAATCGGCACCCGCACCAACTCCTCGGGCCCATGGGGAATCTCGCCCTCAAACGTCAGGCTGTCCCCGGCCTCCATGCGATACAGCTGGTTGCCGTGGCGATAAATCAGCTCCCCTTCAAGCAGGTGCAGAAACTCGGTCCCCGGGTGCGCAAACGTCGGAAACTCCTCACTGGCGTCATCCATGCTGACCATGTACGCCTCGAAGCTCTTCTTCGGCCCGCGCGTATGGTTGAGCAGGTGATAGGTATGCCCCTTCTCCGTCCCCCGGCGCACCACTTCCATGCCTTGGTCGGCCTTGACCAGCAAGGCGCTGCCATCCTGCTGGTCGTATTCGCTGAATAATTTCGAGAGCGGCAGCCCGAGCACATCGCACAGGCGGCTCAACGTATCGAGGCTGGTAGAGACCTGGGCGTTCTCGATCTTGCTCAACATGCCCTGGCTGATATCGGCAATTTTTGCCACGTCAGATAACTTCAGGTCCTGGGCCTGGCGCTGGCGTTTGATCTGCAGCCCCAGGTATTGCTCGAGCTTGAGGCGCGGGGCGGTTTCGGTGGACATGATCATCGGCTCCTGCACGGTTTCCGTTCAGTAATATTATTTTCGCACTGGGAAAGTGCAAAGTCTGGCGCTTAAAGGCCACCCCGCTGTACGTATTCCTGCAGGGAAAAGAATTTTCCCATATATACAGCACAAAAGCGCTTTCACCGGCACATCAAACAGCCGTCCGCGAATCTGGCAAGGGTATTGCATTCCTGTAGGGAAACTAACTTTCTTTTTAGGAATAAAAAGACAGCCTAGACCCACCCAAACGGTTTTGCCTTTCGCGAGGAGTGACACGCAATGTTGCCAGCAGAAACCCAGCGCATCATCGACAAGCACGGGATCAAGTACGTGCTTGCGCAGTTTGTGGATATACACGGTGCGGCCAAGACCAAGTCGGTGCCCATCTGCGGGCTCAAGACGGTGGCCGAAGAGGGCGCGGGGTTTGCAGGGTTTGCCATCAGCGGCATGGGCATGGAGCCCCACGGTCCGGACTTCATGGCGCGCGGCGATCTGTCGACATTGACCCCGGTACCCTGGCAGCCAGGTTATGGGCGTGTGGTGTGTGTCGGCCATGTCGACGGCAAACCCCATCCCTACGACAGCCGCTACGTGTTGCAACAACAAGTGCAGCGCCTGCAGGACAAGGGCTGGACGCTGAACACCGGCCTCGAACCCGAGTTCAACCTGATGCGCCGTGACGAGCAGGGCACGTTGCAATTGGTCGACCCCAGCGACAACCTCGACAAGCCTTGCTACGACTACAAGGGCCTGTCGCGTTCGCGGGTGTTCCTCGAGCGCCTGACCGAAGCCTTGCAGGCGGTGGATTTCGAGGTCTATCAAATCGACCACGAAGACGCCAACGGCCAGTTCGAGATCAACTACACCTACAGCGACGCCCTGACGTCCGCCGACCGTTTCACCTTCTTCCGCATGGCCGCCGGCGAGATCGCCAATGACCTGGGCATGATCTGCTCCTTCATGCCCAAGCCCGACCCGAAACGCGCCGGCAATGGCATGCACTTTCACCTGTCGATCAGCAGCGCCGAGAACAAAAACCTGTTCCATGACGCCAGCGACCCGAGCGGCATGGGCTTGTCGACACTTGCCTATCACTTCGCCGCCGGCTTGCTCGCCCATGGCCCGGCGCTGTGTGCGTTCGCTGCGCCCACGGTCAACTCGTACAAGCGCCTGGTGGTCGGCAACTCGTTGTCCGGTGCCACCTGGGCCCCGGCTTTCATCGCGTTTGGCGCCAACAACCGCTCTGCCATGGTGCGCGTGCCGTACGGTCGCCTGGAATTTCGCCTGCCGGATGCCGGCTGCAACCCCTATCTGGTCAGCGCCGCGATCATCGCCGCGGGCCTGGACGGTATCGATCGCCAGCTGGAAATCGACCACGTCTGCAACGAAAACCTCTACAGCCTGAGCCTCGAGCAGATCGCCGAGCGCGGCATCAAGACCCTGCCGCAATCCCTCAAGGAAGCCTGCGACGCACTGGAAGCCGACGCGCTGTTCGCCGAAGTGCTTGGCCCGCAGATCGTGGGCGAGTTCATCAAGCTCAAGCGCATGGAGTGGGTGGAGTACAGCCGCCATGTGAGCGACTGGGAAATCCAGCGCTATACCGAATTTTTCTGACACCGTGTGACGGAGACTTGTTATGTGTGGAATCGTAGGCCTGTACCTGAAGAATCCGCAGCTGGAACCCCAGCTCGGCAAGCTGTTTGAACCCATGCTGCAAGCCATGACCGACCGTGGCCCGGACAGCGCCGGTTTCGCCATCTACGGCGATGAAGTCGCCGATGGCTGGGTCAAGCTGACCCTGCAAGCCACCACCGAAGCCTTCGACTGGAAAGGCTTGATGGGCGAGCTGGAAGGGCGCCTCGGCTGTTCCCTGGATTGGTTCCAGAACGCCAGCGCCGCTGTACTTAAGATCCACGCCGACGAAGCCCCGGTACGCCTGGCCCTGGCCGAACTGGCGCCGAGCGTGCGCATCATGAGCGCCGGGCAGAGTATCGAGATCCTCAAGGGCATGGGGCTGCCGCAGGAGATTTCCCAGCGCTTCGGCCTGGCCAACATGCAGGGCAGCCACATCATCGGCCATACGCGCATGGCCACGGAAAGCGCGGTGACCATGGAAGGCAGCCACCCGTTTTCCACCGGCGCCGACCTGTGCCTGGTGCACAACGGCTCGCTGTCCAACCACTTCCGCCTGCGCCAGGAACTCAAGCGCGAAGGCATCCATTTTGAAACCGACAACGACACCGAAGTCGCCGCCGGCTACCTGACCTGGCGCCTGCAACAGGGTGATTCGCTCAAAGAGGCGCTGGACCATTCCCTGGAAGACCTCGACGGCTTCTTCACCTTCGCCATCGGCACGCGCAACGGCTTTGCGGTGATCCGCGACCCGATTGCGTGCAAGCCGGCGATCCTCGCCGAGACCGACGACTACGTCGCCATGGCCTCCGAGTACCAGGCGCTGTCGAGCCTGCCGGGCATCGAGAATGCGCGGATCTGGGAGCCGGCACCGGCCACGTTGTACATCTGGGAACGCGAGTCAGCAGCTTAAGGAGCGCACACATGAAAACTATCGATCTTTCCACCGCCACCGTGCGTGACCTCAACCAGGCGTTGCACGCCCAGGCCATCGACAACGAGTGGCGCGTGACCCATTCCAACGGCAAGCACAACCTCGCCGTGGGCGTGAACCAGGCCGTGTCTATCGATATCGAGGGCCACGCCGGTTATTACTGCGCAGGCATGAACCAACAGGCCTCGATCACCGTGCACGGCAATGTCGGCGTGGGCTGCGCCGAGAACATGATGTCCGGCTCGGTGCGCGTCAAAGGCAGCGCGTCCCAGGCGGCCGGGGCCACCGCCCATGGCGGTCTGCTGGTGATCGAGGGCGACGCGGGCGCGCGTTGCGGGATTTCCATGAAGGGCATCGACATCGTCGTCGGCGGCAGCATCGGCCATATGAGCTGCTTCATGGGCCAGGCCGGGCGTCTGGTGGTGTGCGGCGACGCCGGCGATGCGCTGGGGGATTCGCTCTACGAAACCCACATCTACGTGAAAGGCACGGTGGAGTCCCTGGGCTCGGACTGCGTCGAAAAAGAGATGCGCAGCGAACACCTGCACGAGCTGCAGGAACTGCTCGACCGCGCCGGTTTCGCCCACCAGGCGGCAGATTTCAAGCGCTACGGCTCGGCCCGTCAACTCTACAACTTCAAAGTCGATAACGCCTCCGCGTACTGATCAGGAGCTCCACCATGACTGAACAAACCCCTCCGGTCCTGCGCGAGTCGGCCACCTTCGACCGCCTGACCATCCAGGAAATCCAGCGTGCCGCCGAAACGGGCATCTACGATATTCGCGGTGGCGGCACCAAGCGCAAGCTGCCGCACTTCGATGACTTGCTGCTGCTCGGCGCCAGCGTGTCGCGCTACCCGCTGGAAGGCTATCGCGAGAAGTGCGGCACCGATGTGATCCTCGGCAATCGCTTCGCCAAGAAGCCTATCCACCTGAAGATCCCGGTGACCATCGCCGGCATGAGTTTCGGTGCGTTGTCGGCCAACGCCAAGGAAGCCCTGGGCCGTGGCGCGACCATCGCCGGCACCAGCACCACCACCGGTGACGGCGGCATGACCCCGGAAGAGCGCGGCCAGTCCCAGCACCTGGTGTATCAGTACCTGCCGTCGCGCTACGGCATGAACCCGGATGATCTGCGCAAGGCCGACGCCATCGAGATCGTCCTCGGCCAGGGCGCCAAGCCCGGCGGTGGCGGCATGCTGCTCGGCATGAAAGTCACCGAACGTGTGGCCGGCATGCGCACCTTGCCGATCGGCGTGGACCAGCGCAGCGCCTGTCGCCACCCGGACTGGACCGGCCCGGATGACCTGGCGATCAAGATTGCCGAGCTGCGTGAAATCACCGATTGGGAAAAACCGATCTACGTGAAAATCGGCGCGAGCCGGCCGTATTACGACGTGAAGCTGGCGGTCAAGGCCGGCGCCGATGTAATCGTGCTTGACGGCATGCAAGGCGGCACCGCCGCGACGCAGGAAGTGTTTATCGAGCATGTGGGCATTCCGATTTTGTCGGCCATCCCGCAAGCGGTACAGGCTTTGCAAGAGATGGGCATGCACCGCAAGGTCCAGTTGATCGTGTCGGGCGGGATTCGTAATGGTGCCGATGTGGCCAAGGCCATGGCGATGGGCGCGGACGCGGTGGCCATCGGCACGGCGGCGCTGATTGCCCTGGGCGACAACCACCCACGACTGGACGCGGAACTGAAAAAGATCGGCTCGGCCGCCGGCTTCTACGACGACTGGCAGAACGGCCGCGATCCGGCGGGCATCACCACCCAGGACCCGGAGCTGTCCAAGCGCCTTGACCCGGTGGAAGGCGGGCGGCGGTTGGCCAACTACCTGCGGGTGATGGTGCTGGAGGCACAGACCATGGCGCGTGCGTGCGGCAAATCGCACCTGCACAACCTCGACCCCGAGGACTTGGTGGCGCTGACCGTGGAGTCGGCCGCCATGGCCCGGGTGCCGCTGGCGGGGACCCGTTGGGTGCCGGGTTCCGGTTACTAGCGGGCCCCTGTAGTGAGCGGGCTTGCCCCGCGCCGGGTGGCGAAGCCACCCCAATAAAGCCGCCGCATCCCTTGAGGTAGAAATGCGGCGGTTGGTTTAAGGGCGGCTTCGCCACCCAGCGCGGGGCAAGCCCGCTCACTACACCCAGGTACTTCCCATTTCTTTTGCAGGAGCTTTGAACATGGTCAATCGTCTTCTTGGCAAATCCCTCTTCGGTTTATTAGTGGCCGGTGCCTTTGCACCCTTGGCATACGCCGCTGATGCACCCACCTTGAACACCGGCAGCACCGCCTGGATGGTCACCGCCGCCGTGCTGGTGCTGTTCATGTGCTTGCCGGGGCTTGCGCTGTTCTACGGCGGCCTCGTCCGTGCGAAAAACATGCTTTCGCTGTTCACCCAGTGCTTCGGCATCGCCGGGTTGGTGGGCGTGCTGTGGGTGATCTACGGCTACAGCATGGTGGTCGACACCACCGGCATGGTCGAAGGGCAGGTAACCTTCAACAGTTTTGTAGGCGGCCTCAGCCGCGCCTTCCTGGCGGGCATGACCCCGGAGAGCCTGGTGGGGGATATCCCGGAAGGGGTGTTCGTGACCTTCCAGATGACGTTCGCCATCATCACCCCAGCCCTGATCGCTGGCGCCTTTGCCGAACGCATGAAGTTCTCGGCGGCGCTGCTGTTCATGGCCATCTGGTTCACCTTGGTCTATGCCCCGGTGGCGCATATGGTCTGGGGCGGTTCGGGGGCCTTGATGCATAACTGGGGCGTGCTTGATTTTGCCGGCGGTACCGCCGTGCACATCAATGCCGGTGTAGCCGCGCTGGCCGCGTGCCTGATCCTCGGCAAGCGCAAGGGCTACCAGAACACGCCAATGCCTGCGCATAACCTCAGCCTGACCATGGCCGGCGCGGCGATGCTCTGGGTCGGCTGGTTCGGCTTCAATATCGGCTCCGGTGGCGGCCTCAGCGGCACCTCGGGCATCGTCATGCTCAACACTCAGTTGGGCGCCTGCGCCGGGATTCTTGGCTGGATGTTCACCGAGTGGTTCAAGGTCGGCAAGCCCAGTGCCCTCGGCCTGGCCAGCGGTGCGTTGGCCGGGTTGGTGGGAATTACACCGGCGTGCGCCTATGTGGGCGTCGGGGGTGCGTTGGCTATCGGTTTGCTGTGCGGGGTGTTCTGCTACTTGAGCGTGACGGTGTTGAAGCGGCGCTTCGGCTACGACGACAGCCTCGACGTGTTCGGCTTGCACGGCATCGGCGGCATGATTGGCGCGGTGTTGACCGGTGTGTTCTGCGTACCGTCCATGGGGGGGCTGGTGGAAGGTGTGACCATGGGGGGGCAGGTGGTTGCCCAGCTTAAGGGTGTGCTGCTGACCACGGTGTACTGCTTTGTGATCAGTTGGATCATCCTCAAGGTGGTCAATGCCCTGGTCGGGTTGCGTGCCCATGAGTCGGTGGAGGAGATGGGGCTGGACCTGGCCGAGCATAATGAGCGGGCCTACAACCACTGATCATTTTCCCGCCGGCGGCCTGACAGCCGAGCGCCATCTAACGGTTAGACCGCGATCCAAATGTGGGAGGGGGCTTGCCCCCGATAGCGGTGTGTCAGTCGATTAATCAGGTGACTGATTCAGCGCCACC
>NZ_FPCE01000011.1:0-248668 GCF_900116845.1 Pseudomonas sp. OV546
ACCACCTGATCCCATCCCGAACTCAGTAGTGAAACGATGCATCGCCGATGGTAGTGTGGGGTTTCCCCATGTGAGAGTAGGTCATCGTCAAGATTGAATTCCGAAACCCCATTTGCGAAAGCAGATGGGGTTTTGTTTTGGGCGGTCGAAAAACGGGCGTGGCAATTCCACGCTTCCTCTGTTGGCTTCAAGCAAACCGGCATCGTCTGTGAATACGGTATCTTCAAGAGCCCACGCTTACCCGTTACGGCCTACCAAATCATGCTCCAACCTGCCGTTGGGCAAATGGATACAAAGTGTTTCTGCATTTTTGGTATGGTGCAGCACATTTTCACAGGGATTGATCTTTCATCCGCAGGACGCGGCGTCGACCTTCTTCAACGAGATGCTGTAGAAATGCCTGAACCGATAACGATCAAGGATCACGAAAAAGAGAACCGCCTGGTCAACAAGCGCCTGCTCGCCTGCGCGTTGCTCGTGATTGGCATCACCTGTGCGCTGGTGGGGCGCATGTACTTCCTGCAGGTCGTACAGTTCGACTACCACTCCACGATTTCCGAGAACAACCGCGTCCACGTGCTGCCCATCACGCCGACGCGTGGGTTGATCTATGACCGTAATGGCGTCGTACTGGCCGATAACCGTCCCAGCTACAACTTGACCATCACCCGTGAGCGCACCACCGACCTCAAGGGCGAACTGGACGCCATTGTCAACTTGCTGCGTCTGCCCGCCGAAGACCGCGCTGTATTCGACAAGGCGCTGAAACAGGCGCGTCACCCTTTCGTGCCTGTGACATTGTTTTATGAACTCACCGAAGAGCAGATCGCGCTGCTGGCCGTAAACGAATTCCGTCTGCCTGGGGTAGACGTAGAACCGCAATTCGTTCGCCACTACCCCTTGGGCGCTCACTTTGCCCATTCGATCGGTTACGTAGGACGGATCAACGAGAAAGAATCCAAAGCCCTCGACTCGGTGGAGTACCGCGGTACCCAGTCCATCGGCAAGACCGGTATTGAGCGCTTCTACGAGTCCGAGCTGCATGGCCACGTAGGCTATGAGGAAGTCGAGACCAATGCCCAGGGCCGCGTACTTCGCGTGCTCAAGCACACCGACCCGATTCCCGGCAAAAACATCGTCCTGAGCCTCGACGTCCATCTCCAGGAAGCGGCAGAAGAAGCCCTGGGCGATCGCCGAGGTTCGGTGGTTGCCCTCGACCCGCAAACCGGTGAAGTACTGGCGATGGTCAGCAAGCCGAGCTTTGACCCGAACCTGTTCGTTACCGGTATCAGCTTCAAGGAATATGCTGCGCTGCATGACTCCATCGACCGACCGCTGTTCAACCGCGTTCTCAGAGGGCTCTATGCGCCTGGCTCGACCATCAAGCCGGAAGTCGCCATCGCCGGCCTGGACAGTGGCGTCGTCACCGCCCAAACCCGCGTGTTCGATCCCGGTTACTACCAACTGCCGGACTTTGACCACAAATACCGCAACTGGAACCACAGCGGTGACGGCTGGGTAGACATGGACGCGGCGATTATGCGCTCCAACGACACCTATTTTTACGACCTCGCCCACAAGCTCGGCATCGACCGCCTGCACAACTACTTGGCTGAGTTCGGCCTGGGTCAGAAAGTGTCGCTGGATATGTTCGAAGAGTCAGCTGGCCTGATGCCTTCCCAGGCATGGAAGCGTGCCACCCGCCGTCAACCGTGGTTCCCGGGCGAAACGGTGATCCTCGGCATCGGCCAGGGCTATATGCAGGTCACGCCGCTGCAATTGGCCCAAGCCACCGCGTTGATCGCCAACAAGGGGGTGTGGAATCGACCCCACCTGGCCAAGACCATTAATGGCGTGCCGCCGGTGGACGAAAATCCCATGCCCAACGTAGTCCTCAAGAACCCGCACGACTGGGAGCAGGTCAACCACGGCATGCAACTGGTGATGCACGATCCTCGCGGTATTGCCCGTGCCGCCGCACAAGGCGCGCAATACCGCATCGCTGGTAAGAGTGGTACGGCGCAAGTGGTGGCGATCAAACAGGGCGAGCGTTACAACCGTGAAAAGACCCTGGAACGACATCGTGATAACGCGTTGTTTGTCGGCTTCGCGCCAGCTGAACACCCGAAAATCGTGATTTCGGTAATGATCGAAAACGGCGAGGCCGGTGGTCGCGTTGCAGGACCGGTCGTGCGCCAGATCATGGACGCCTGGTTACTCGATCAGGAAGGCCACTTGAAACCGCAATATGCGACCCCGGCCAAAGCGCCAGGAGACCCAAAGGTTTAAATCAAACCGTCCACTCGTCCCAGCGCTCTACGTCCTCATAGACAAGCCAGGGCACATCATGGGCTGTCCAGATGTGCGCGGTGGGCCTGGCGCCCGGATCAACATCCAGCGTCGCCACCCGCACGATGACGTGCGGTTGATGCCCACGCTCCGCCATCAGATGCGAGCCGCAGCGCGAGCAGAAATGCCTGAATTTACCTGGCGACGATTCAAAGGACGCCAACAGCTCCGCGCCCTGGGTCCAGCGAAAGTGCTCACGCATCACACCGGCTGTCGCTACGAATGCCGCCGCATGCACCTTGCGGCAGCTGTTGCAGTGGCAGTGGCTGATGGGCATGTCGAGGCCGTCTACCTGGTAGCGCACGCCTTTGCAGAAGCAACTTCCATTCAATGGGTCAGTCATAACGTATTGCCGGTTCAAGGATGGGGTCATCATCATTGCTTACAACCTAAGGTTGCGCATTATTTGATGTCGCCTACTGTCAATTGAGGAGGTGACTTATGCACGTATTAGATCGCATAGAACGAAAAGTCCTGCTCAACGCGTCACGTAAAAAGGTGTGGGAAGCCCTCACCGATGCCGAGCAATTCGGCAGCTGGTTTGGTATCGCTCTAAAAGGCAAAACCTTCGTTGCTGGGCAAACGCTCGAGGCGCCTATCACTTATCCGGGGTACGAACACGTGATCTGGAAGGCCAAAATCGAACGCATCCTGCCGCAAACGCTGTTCTCTTTCTGGTGGCACCCCTTCGCGGTCGAGAAGGGCGTCGACTACGACCAGGAAACCCCGACACTGGTGGAATTCACCATTGAAGACCGAGCGCCGGGCATTCTGCTGCGAGTGGTCGAATCGGGCTTTGACGCCGTGCCTCAGGCCCGTCGGCAAAAGGCCTTCAAGATGAATTCCCGTGGGTGGGACGAGCAGATGGGCAACATCGAAACCTACCTGAACCAGGCCCGCCAGGCCTAACCCCGATGGGCATCAGGGTTGATGCCCGTTTTTCCTGTCGAAGCCTCGCAACAAATTTACGAGATTAAGATCTGCGCACGCGGATGCCGAGTAGAATCACGCCCTGAAAGCGATTCCTGAGGTGCGGTACGGTGGATTTACAGCAGGGTTTTGTCCTGACCCGGCATTGGCGCGATACGCCGACGGGCACGGAGGTCAGTTTCTGGCTGGCCACCGACCAGGGCCCGAGGTTTATCCGCCTACCCGTGCAGACCTCCGTGATGTTCGTCCCCGAAGCCCATCGCAAGCCGCTGGATTGGTTGCTCAAGGGGGAGCGCGATATCGAATTGCGCCCGTTGCAGCTATGCGATTTCCACCACCGTCCCGTCCTGGGCTTGTATACGCGTCAGCATCGCCAGGCGATGGACGTGGAAAAGCGCCTGCGCGCCGCGGGTGTCGATGTCTACGAAGGCGACGTGCGCCCACCCGAGCGCTACATGATGGAGCGTTTCATCACGGCGCCCGTGTGGTTTGGCGGCACGCCCGATACCAGCGGTGTGCTCTGCGACGCACAGATGAAGCCCGCGCCCGACTACCGCCCGCCGCTGAAACTGGTGTCTCTCGACATCGAGACCACCGCCCAGGGCGATCTCTATTCGATTGCCCTCGAAGGCTGCGGCGAGCGCCAGGTGTACATGCTCGGCCCGCCGAACAAAACTGACGCGGTGGACTTTAAGCTCGACTACTGCGACACCCGCGCCCAATTGCTCGAGCGCCTCAACGAGTGGCTCGCCCAGCATGACCCCGACGCGATCATCGGCTGGAACGTGGTGCAATTCGACCTGCGCGTCCTCCACGAACATGCCCAGCGCCTCAACGTGCCGCTCATGCTCGGGCGTGGCGACGAGCCGATGGCTTGGCGCGAGCACGGCAGCCGCAACCATTACTTCGCCGCGGCCGCGGGGCGGCTGATCATTGATGGTATCGAAGCCCTGCGCTCGGCCACTTGGAGCTTCGAATCCTTCAGCCTGGAAAACGTCGCGCAAACCCTGCTGGGCGAGGGTAAGGACATCTCCACACCGTACCAGCGCATGGATGAGATCAACCGCATGTTCGCCGAGGACAAGCCCGCCCTGGCGCGCTACAACCTCAAGGATTGCGAACTGGTTACGCGGATTTTCGAGAAGACCGAACTGCTCAAATTCCTGCTGGAGCGCGCCAGCGTTACGGGATTGCCGGCCGACCGCAACGGTGGCTCCGTCGCCGCGTTCACCCATTTGTATATGCCGTTGATGCACCGCCAGGGCTTCGTCGCGCCGAACCTGGGTGACAAACCACCCCAGGCCAGCCCCGGCGGCTTTGTCATGGACTCACGCCCCGGTCTCTACGAGTCGGTGCTGGTGCTCGATTACAAAAGCCTCTACCCGTCGATCATCCGCAGCTTCCTGATCGACCCGGTCGGCCTGATCGAAGGCCTCAAGTACCCGGATGACAGCGACTCGGTGGAAGGCTTTCGTGGCGCACGTTTTTCCCGCACCCGGCACTGTTTGCCCGCCATCGTCGCGCGGGTCTCCGAGGGCCGTGAAGTGGCCAAGCGCGAACACAATGCACCGCTGTCCCAAGCCCTGAAAATCATCATGAACGCCTTCTACGGCGTACTCGGTTCCAGCGGGTGCCGTTTCTTCGACACCCGACTGGCCTCGTCGATCACGATGCGCGGCCACCAGATCATGCGTCAGACCCGCGAACTGGTCGAAGCCCAGGGCTACGAGGTGATCTACGGCGACACCGACTCCACGTTCGTCTGGCTCGGCAGCGCGCACTCCCAGGAGGAGGCCAGCCGCATCGGCCGAGGGTTGGTGCAGCACGTCAATGACTGGTGGCGCGAGCACCTGCACACCACGTTCGGCCTGCAAAGCGCCTTGGAATTACAGTACGAAACCCACTTCACGCGCTTCCTCATGCCAACCATCCGTGGTGCGGAGGAGGGCAGCAAAAAGCGCTACGCCGGCCTGGTGGTTCGCAGCGATGGCAGCGAAGACATGGTCTACAAAGGCCTGGAAACCGTACGTAGCGACTGGTCACCGCTGGCCCGCCGGTTCCAGCAGGAACTCTACCAGCGCATCTTCCATCGCCAGCCCCATCAAGACTACATACGCGACTACGTACGCCGCACCTTGAGCGGCGAGTTCGATGAGTTGCTGATCTACCGCAAACGCCTGCGCCGCCGGCTGGATGATTACGAACGCAACGTCCCGCCCCATGTGCGCGCTGCGCGCCTGGCCGATGAGTACAACGACCGCTTGAACCGGCCGCGCCAATACCAGCGGGGTGGCTGGATCAGCTACGTGATCAGCGTTAACGGCCCGGAACCGTTGGAAGTGCGCCAGGCGCCCATCGACTACGACCACTACGTCACCCGGCAATTGCAGCCGGTGGCCGATGCGATCCTGCCGTTCGTGAATGACGATTTCAGCACCCTGGTCGGTGGGCAAATGGGCCTGTTTTAAAACGCTTGCCTCGTTTGTGTGAGTGCCTGCACTCTTGGGTACTGACGACCCAAACACGGCGCCGCTTCCATGACCCAGATCACACTGACCGGCACCACGGTCGAACTCCTGCCCCTGCAAAGGGCACACAAGGCCGCCTTGCTCGAGGCCGCCGCCGATGGCGAACTGTGGAACCTCAAGGTCACCCACGTACCGGGCCCGGACGCCGTCGATCAATACATCGACACCGCCTTGGCGGGCCGCGACGCTGGCACCATGATCCCCTTCACCCTGGTGCGTCGCGATACCGGCCACGTGGTCGGCAGCACGCGGTTCTGGAAGGTCGACCGGGTCAATCGCAAGCTGGAAATCGGCCATACCTGGCTGGCGCTGTCCGCGCAGAAAAGCGGCATCAATACTGAAGCCAAGCTGCTGTTGCTGACCTACGCTTTCGACGTGCTCGACTGCGTGCGCGTGCAATTCACCACAGACGAACTCAACGAAAAATCCCGCGCGGCGATCCTGCGGCTCGGTGCCGTGCAGGAAGGCATCGTGCGCCACGAACGCATCATGCCTGACGGCCGCAAGCGCAACTCGGTGCGCTTCAGCATCATCGATTCGGAATGGCCGCAGGTGAAAGCCAACGTGCAGGCCAAACTGCAACGCTAGGAGGAAAAGCCCATGTACACGCTTTATGGCATCGACGAGTCCGGCTCCTGCATGATCGAAATCGCCCTGCAGCGCTGTGCGGTGCCATGGCGACGGGTAGACGCAGCCTCTTGGGCCGACGGCGAGGGCAGCGACGAACTGGCCCGCATCAACCCGCTCAAACAAGTGCCCACCCTGGTCACCCCCGACGGCCAGGTGCTGTCGGAAAGCGCCGCGATCCTGATCCACCTGGGCCTGGAGTTTCCCGCTTCTAACCTACTGGCGGGCAACCGCGCGCAGATCATTCGCGGCCTGGTGTACATCGCTGCCAATTGCTATTCGGCGATAGGCATCATCGACTACCCGCAACGCTGGCTGGGCGACGTCAACGAAACTGTGCAGGCGCAACTGGTCACCGGCACCCGGCGCTACCTGCACCAGGCCTGGGTGGTGTTCGCCGATCAGTTTGCCGACCAGTTGTTTGCCGCCAACAACGCGCCCAATGCGCTGGGCTTGATGGCGGCTGCAGTGTCGCGCTGGGACGAGGCGCGGGAGGCGTTGAATGGCCTGGCGCCGGGCTTTGCCCAGACACTCGCGCAAGTGGATGCCGACCCCCTCGTAGCGCCCGTATTTGCTCGGCATTGGCCGGAATGGAAGGTCTCATAATGTTTCCGCAATCAGTGGAAACAATGACAGCCACATCCACCAAACCCTTGCGTAGCGGGCGTCCTGACCTACGCTTTCTTAAAGTGGTGTAGGAATCATCCTTGAATTTGACTGTCGCAGACATGAAACTCAAGAACCCTGCATGGAATTTAAAGGAGGTGCGCATGCTCATCCGGTCGCTGACCCTGGCTACCTTGATGGCTTTTACGGGGCCGCTGTTGGCTGCTGATGATATCAACCCGCTCAAGCAGGACTTGGGCAAAGCCCGGCCGCTGGTGGTGGTGGAGCTTGATTCCGGCAACGACACCTTGGCGACCCTCAAGAAACAGTTGGACGAGCCTGCGACCAAGCAGTCCTTTGAAGAACGCAGCATGGTGTTCTACACCGTGAAGTTCGGCAGCATCGGTGCCGAAGGCGAGAAGTTCGCCAAGGACCCCAAGGACAACAAAAAGCTCACGCCGCCAGAAACCAACGCGCTGATACGCGCCCTCAAGCTGGGTGCGGGCAGCGGCACCAAGGTGATCCTGGTGGGCAAGGACGGCGAGAAGAAACTCGAGAAGACCGTGCCACCGGATACCCTCGACCTGAAGGAATTTTTCAGCGCTATCGACCAGATGCCGATGGCTGAAAAAGAGGCCGCCGCCGCCCCGGAACCTGAACCTGCAGCACCGCCGCCAGCCAAGGGCGCCAAGCCTGCCAAGCACGGCAGCAAGCCAGCCCCTCAGCCCCTCGACGACTGAAATACAAATCTCCAGGTGGGAGCTGCGGCGCCGCTCCCACAGTTGGATCTGCTGCGTCCTTAAGTCGGTGCCTTTTCCCCAACCGCCTTACGCACCGGAAACGGAAAGTAGAAAAACCGCAGGAACGCCACCCGCTTGATCACTTCCCCGATCAACAACGGCACCACCACCGCCACCACAAAACCGATGCAGGCCGCGATAAGCGCGGGCAGCCCCAGACGCTCCATCAGGTCGAAGGTCTTGTGTTGGATTTCGCCGTGGAAGATCAGCAGGATCAGCGTCGACTGGCCGATGTAGGTCATCCCGCGCGTGATCAGCGCCGACACCATCAGCACCCGCGCCAGCGCCCAGCACGCGTACACCCCAATCACCGCCATCAGGCTGGTCCACAGCCAGTGATCGTAGCGACGCTGCGCCAGGTCCATGGTGTCACCTCGGTAGAGGAACACGGCGGCAAACAGCACGACCGACACCAACAGGGTCAGCAGTGAACCCGCATGGGTGCGCAGCCAGTCCCGCAGCAGATAGCCGTAGATGAAACAGGTGCTGCTGATCAGGGTGATATCCAGGCTGAACGGTAGGCCCGGCAGTACCCAAGTGCTGCCGCCCAGGGTCACCGGCCGTTGCCAGAACCACGGCAGCGTCCAGATGCCGATCAGCAAGGGCACCAGCATTACCAGGCAACGCACGGCCAGCGGCAGGCGCTGGATCAGTCGGAGCACGACCCAACTGAACAGGATCGCCACCCAGAAGTGTGGCAAAAACCACAGCGCCTGCCACGGGATGGTGTCCACCGAGGCATACAGCACGCCGCCAATATCCGGCAGCAGCGGCTGGCCACGCAGGATACTGCGCACGATCACATAGGTGAGCATGGTGAAGAAAAACGGCTTGAGCAGGCCGTCAGCCTTGCGCACGGCCATCTCTACAAAGGGTTGTTCAGGCTTGAAGAACACCCCGGACAAAAAGAAGAACAACGGCAAAATGAACGACGCCAGTATCGGATACAGCACGTCCGGCGAGGTGGCGACGAACCAGCTGTGTGCATACACGATCACCAGGATGCCGATGCCTTTGGCGATATCCATTTGAATCCAGCGATGTTTCATCTGAGTCGTCCCGATCGATCGTTCATGCCTTGCGCCACGGCTTCAGCCACAGCCCCATCCCGAGCAACACCACGGCGCCGGCCAGGGTGCTCAGCCCCAATTGCAGCCACACGCCCTCAATCCGAAACAGTGCCAACGCCGCCGCGCCCATCAGCACGCCACTGAGCAACCATTGCCGCGCCCAGGGCAGGGCACCCAGCAAGCCCTGGCGTTGCATCAACAGCAACGCGGTGCAGAGCACTCCCGCCAGGGCCGCCAACGGAATGCCCGCCAGCCCGAATACAAACGGCAGTACCCCCAGCAACAGCACATTGACCAGGCTGCCGAGCAGCTCGCAGCGCAGTGGTTGGCGCGTGTCACCGGCGGCGTAGGCATAACGTGCGAGCAGGGCGTTCCAGGCGCCGAATACCAGCGGCACGGCAAACCAGGCCAGCAGCAGCGGCAACGGTGAGTCCAGCGATTGCGCGGGCAGCAGCAACGCCACCAGGCTCGGGGCCGCCGCCACCAGGCCGACGCCGGCGGGCAGGGTCAGCACGCTGGCGGTCTCCAGGCCACGCTTGAGCAGGGCCAGGCGCTCATCGCCCTGGCGGCGGCTCATCATGCCCAGCAGCACCTGGTTGAGGCTCATCAGCGCAATCAGCGGCAGGTTCATCAACTTGCGCGCCAGGTTGACCCAGGTCACCGCGCCTTCGCCCAGTAACGACGCCACCAGCCGTTCGATCAACGCCAATCCCTGGCTGGCACCATTGCTCAATAACAAGGGACCGATGCGTTGGCCCAATTCCCGCAGCGGCGCCAACGACAGCTGCCCATGCCACGGCCGCCAGCCCTGGCGCCACATCGATGGCAACAGCGCCAACGGCATCAACAGGCTGCCCGCCAGACAGGCCAGCGCCAGCGAATGCGGTTGGGTGGCGGTGCCGGCCAGTGCGAGGTAGGTCACCGGCGGCAGGTTGAACAACAACGAGCCCAAGCCTGCCAGCACAAAACGTTCGCTGGCCTGCAAAGGAATGCTGAACAGCGCATGCAGCATCAGCCCCGGCACGCACCAGGCGACAATCTGCAAGTTATTGCTGGCGAGCGCCGTGGCACTGGCCGCCAAGCCCGGCCCGAGCAATTGCACCAGCCACGGCGCCAACAGTGTCAGCAGCAGGCTGGTGACCAGCGCGATCAGCAGCAACGCCGGGAACAACACCGCCAACCAGCCTAGTCGCTCGTCGTCCTTGCGCGCCAGGTACAGCGGTAGCGCAGCGGCGCTCAGCACG
Organism: Pseudomonas sp. OV546; assembly: GCF_900116845.1. Lineage (NCBI taxonomy): Bacteria > Pseudomonadati > Pseudomonadota > Gammaproteobacteria > Pseudomonadales > Pseudomonadaceae > Pseudomonas > Pseudomonas sp. OV546. The sequence goes on from NZ_FPCE01000011.1 coordinate 10,155, forward strand.
CCGCCGGCCAACGACATGCGCAGCGCCTCCGGTAAAAACAGGGCGATCAGGAACGCATCGCTGCGCTCTCCTGCGCCCCAGGCCGCCACCAGCAGCCATTCACGGGCAAAGCCCAGGCACAGGCCGAGCAGCGTCGCCAGCGTCAGCCAGACGGCGGAGCCCAGCATCAGGGCTGCGCGCCATCAAGCACGGATTCGCGAACGGCCACGCTTTTCACCTGCGGCAGGCGCGCCGGAAACAGTCGCCGCGCCTCCAGCACATTGATCCCGACCATCAGCCAGAACAGCGCAACCATCACCACCGCAAAGCTGAAGTAATGGTCGAACAGACCGCTGACCAGCGCCGAGAGAATCCCGGCGGTGGTGCCCAGCCACAGTGCATTGTCCTTGGTCAGGCGGATCGGGCCGCTGTCCGGGCGCGCTTCACGCCACCAGCGTACCGTCACCGCCACAAAGAACAGCATGCCGACGATGCCGGTCTTGTAGATGAAGTTCAGCCACAGGTTGGAGATGCCCAACAAGTCGGTGCCCGGCACCGGCGGGTCGACCTTGAAACCGATGCCGAACGGATACGCCAACACCGCCTGCGGGAACATGCGGTATTCGTCGAAACGCACTTCGGTACTGGCGTTGCTCGAAGAAAAAATCGTCGCCAGGCGTTCCTGCAACGGCGGATACGCGATCACCAGCGCCACCGTCAGCGCCGCGCCGATCATCAGCAAACGCCCGGTGTACGGCACCCGGCGCGTGGCCATCCACAGCAGCACCAGCGCCAGGCTGACCATCGCGCCACGGCTACTGGCCAGCAGCAACGCCGCCGCACCGAGGCAGGCCACGCTCAGCCCCAATGCGCGTTTCCAGCCTTGCTCGGTCATGCCGAAGCAAAAGGCCAGGGGCAGCAGCAACGCCATGATCCCGCCGATGGCATTCGGGTGCATCCACGGTGAGCCCATGCGCGAAGACATGGCCTCCAGGCCGAATTTCAGCATGTCGAAGTTGCCGTAATTGAACAGCGCCAGGATCGGCGCAATACCGGCCCCGGAGCGCGTGCGCACGAACACCGCGATCGACAGCACCAGCATCGCCAGGCTGCCCAGCAGCAAGGCGATCACCAGGGATTCGCGGTGCTTGTGGTCCACCAGCAATTTGGCGCAGAGGAACACCGACGACAGGCTCAGCAGCCAGCGCAACCAATTGGCCACGCCGCTGGTGTCGGCGTGAATGGTGATCTGGCCGACGATAAACGGGAACACGCTGAACAGCATCAGCCACAACAGCATCTGGTCGGTGGGGCGGCGGGTGAGGCTCGGTGGGTCAGGCAGGCGTGTCAGCAAGTTGTGCCACAGCACCGCGCCCCAGGTCAGTGCCAGGATGGCTTCGCTGACGGTGCTGCGAATGCCCAGGTTAACGGTGGAGTACGGCATGAACGTGGCGACCAGGGCAAACAACAACAGGCCCCAGAACGGAAAGCGCAGGATGGTCACTGCCCCGGCCAGGCCGATCACGGCGAGGAACGCCTTGGCCGGTGACAGCAGCAGGGCGAGGGCGCCAAACAGCAGCCCAAAGAGGATCGCGACGAGACTGGGCAGGTTCACGTTCACGTCAGCTCCTTGATCAGTTCGGCCAGGCGCCGTTGATAAGCGTGATGGTTGAAGCGTTCCGCCCATTGCCGGCGTTGCTCGGGCGATGCTTCATCGGCCTGTTCGCTCAGGCTGACCATCAACTGCGTCAACGCCGGGCCATCGGTGGGCGAAAAGCGCGGTGCCGACGGTGGCGTGATCTCATCCAGCGACGTGCCGCTGGCCACCGCCACCGGGGTGCCGACGCTCAGGGCTTCGATCACCGGCAGGCCAAAGCCTTCGGCGTACGACGGTTGCCACAGGCGCGAGGCCCGGCGGTACAGCGCGTGCAGTTCGGCATCCGACACGCCACTCAGCGCGCGAATGCCCGGCAGTGCGCGCTGCGCTTCAGGCAGATGGTCGAGGCTGCCCACCAGCACCAACTCCGGAACGGCGGGGGACTGACGCCGCGCCTGTTGCCAGGCCTCCACCAGGAACGGCACGTTCTTGCGCAGCTCGCGGGTGCCCACCAGCAACCAATAGCGCTCGGGCAATTGCCGTGCGCTGAGGTCCGCTGCCAGTGCGGAAAAACCATCGACCTGGTTGGGCAGCACGCGAATCTTGCCGGCTGCCTTGGGGAACAACCGCGCGGTTTCATCGGCGCTGTACTGCGACGGCGTCCACACACGGTCGGCGCTGTGCACCGCGTAGGCAATCGACAGGCGATCGCTGGTCTTGTAGATCAGCGCCTTCAAACGGTTGGCGTGGTAGTTGTTCAGGGTGATCTGGAACAGGTCGTGCAACAGCACCACGGTGCGCAGCCCCTTCGGCTTGGGCGGCAAGGGCAGGCCCATGTTGAAGGTGCTGATGTACAGATCGATACGCTGCTCACGCAAGGCGCGCGGTAGAAAACCGGCCTCGAAACGCAGGCGATTCTGCGGCTGGTGCATGGCGGTCTTGGCACAGCCCCAGGCCGGGCAGTGGGCCTGCAAGCGGGTTTCATCGCCCAGGGGCGCCACGGTAAACCGCTCAAGCTCAATGCCCGGCAGGCTGTGCAGGGCGCTTTCCAGCGCGTACACCTGGCGGCTGATGCCCGATTGCGGCGAGGTGCCGACGGTGCGGTAATCCAGGCCTACACGCATGCGGGCTCCTTTTGATTCTGCGGTGAAAGGGCGGCGTACACCGTTTCCAGTTGGCTGGCGGCGACGCTCCAGTCATGGGCGCGACGCACATAGGCGCGGCCGGCTTCGCCCATGGGCGCGGCGGCGTCGGGAAATTGCAGCAGGCGCACCACGGCATCCGCCAGCTTGGCGGCGGTTTGGCCTCCGAGGTAGTCCAGGCCTTCCACCAGGTCCAGCCCCGATACACCTTGCTCGGTACTCGCCAGCGGCAAGCCGGCCGCCAGCGCTTCGAGCACCTTGAGCTTGGAACCGCCGCCATGGCGCAACGGCGCCAGAAACACCGAGGAACTCGATTGCAGGCTCAGCAGGTTGGGCACAAACCCCTGCCACTCAATGCGCGGGTCCTGCCAGCGTTCCCGCCAGGTGTCGGGCATGCCGAAGCCGCACACGCTCATGCGCGCGTCCGGGCAACGCTCCCAGACCTTGGGCAGGATCTCGTCCAGGGCCCACTCGATGGCGTCCACGTTGGGGGCGTATTCATAATTGCCGAGGAACAGCACGCGGCGTGCCGACGGGTCAGGGCGGGCGGCAGCGAAGTGGTCGCAGTCCACGCCATTGACGACCACCGACACCGGTTTGCCGGCGATCTTTGCCAGGGTCTGTGCATCGCTGTCGGTCACTGCGACCACCTGCGTGGCCTGGCGCATCACGCGACGTTCCCAGCGGGTGTAGCGCCATTGATCGTAGCGAATGAATGGCAGCGACCAACCCGGCAAGCGGTCGTAGGTGGCGGCGCCAAGGGCTGATTCAACGTTGTGTTCCGTCAGCACAAAGGGTTGGGATTTACGCGCCAGCGCCGCTTCGTACGGCTGGAAGCTGTAGCTGTGCTCGATCTGCACCACGTCCCAGCGCTCACCCAGCAACCAATTGAAAGTGTCCTGCAATTCACCCGACAGCCCATTCACGCTGGCCAGCAGCGGGTAGGGCGCGAACAGCCCGGCCAGCAGCGTTGTGGCGCTGCGCAGCGGGCGGCGCGGCAGGATGATCAGTTGTTCGAGAAACGCTTCCAGCACCTTGCGGTCGGTGAGTGACACCGGGTGTTTGTCCTGCAGCAGCAGGGTGATCTGGTGCCCACGTGCGGCCAGGCTGCGCAGCAGATGGAACTGGCGCGTCTTGCCGCCGCTGGTGGCGGGCCAGGGTGAGTAGGGCAAAATCCACAGAATGCGCATGGCAGGCCTCACTCCCATAACAGAATTTGCAGGTTCGACTTGACCGGTACGGTCAGGCCATTGGTACCGCTCACCGGCGTTTGTGTGCCGCGCAGCGGGTCGTACAGGGTGGCGCTGGCCAGGCCCGGCAAGTGCGCGCTGCCACCCTGGGCTGACCAGAAAAACCACAGCTTGCGGCCGTCGGCGCGGGTCCAGCCGATGCTGAACAGGCCGTCCGGCAGCTGGTCGGCGACCGGCGGATCGCCCGGCGTGAGCTTCGGTCCGCTGACGTCGAGGAAATTCTTCAATGCGGTGTAGACGGGCTTGGGGTTAGTGTCGATATCCAACAAGCCATAGGACTGATCACGGATGCTGGCGCGCTGGTCCAGGTCGCTCAAGGTGAACAGGAAGATCTTGTCGTAATCCATCGCACTCATCAGCGCCAGGCGGCGAACCACGTAGTCGGCCTGTGCCTGGGGCGTGATGATGTCCTGGGCGTCTTTGGGCCCCTTGTAGGTTGACCAGCCCCACTCGGTGCTCCACAGGGTATTCACGCCGCCGTTGCGCAGGGCCTGGTTGAGCTGGGTGGTCTTGGCGATGAAGTCCAGGTTGGCCGGGTCGTTGCCTTCGGGCAATTGGGTGTAGGGGTGATAGGACACCACCGTATTCAGGCTGGCCACGCCCAGCGCGCCCAACGCGTCGAACATGGTCTGGCCATTGGGCATTTCGCTGAAGAATGCCATGCCGGCGGCCACCACGGGTTTGTTCGGGTTTACCACCCGCAACGCTTGGGTGGTGGCGGTGAGCAGTTTGGCGTAACCCGCCGGGTCTGCCGCCGGGCGCCAGAAGCCCAGCAGGTTCGGTTCGTTCCAGACTTGCCAGGCATCGACGCTGGGGTAGCGCTGGGACAGCAACGCCATGCGGTTGGCGAACACGTTGGGGTCTTTCGGTGGGTACTGGTCCGGGTACATCGACAGCGGCGGGGCACTGGTGATAAAACGCGCCGAACCGACCAGGTAAAACACCGACTTGATCTGGTTCTGTTGCAGCTTGCCTACCAGTTCATCGAGGGTGGCGAGCTTGTATTGATTCTGCGCAGTCTCCAGCTGATCCCAGTGCAAATCCAGGCGTACCCACTCCAGGCCCAGGGCCTTGAGACGGTCGATCTGCTTCTGGTAGCGCTCGGGGCTGAACCACAAGAACTGCGCGTTCACCCCCAGGAAATCCTTCCACACCACCTCCTTGCTGCCCTTGAGCACATGGCTTTCGGCGTCCGCCTGGCGACCCCACAAAAATGCGCTGAGGCCCAGGGCCGCGACCACCGCGAAGGTGGCAAGGTAGGTGCGTTTACGTGCCATAGGTCGACCCTGCAATGGCCTCTTCGAAGAGCTGCTTGAATTTCTGCGCCGTCAACGGCCAAAGACGTTCGCGGCCAATCTCCCCGGCGCGTTCGGCCCAGTCCCTGGCCAATAGCGGCGTGCGTGCCAGGCGTAACAGTTGTTCGCTGAGCGCGGCCACATCACCTTCGGGGTAGATCGCACCGTTGCCGCTGGCGACCTCCTCGGCGAACGCGCGCGCATCGGAGGTGATCGCGCCGCGCCCGCAGGCGGTGGCCCAGGACAACGCGCCGCTGGTGCCGCGCTGGCGCCCCAGCAGGCCGAGTTTTTTCGATTCGCGATACGGCAGCACCATCACATGGTGCGCCTGGATGGTCTGGGCAATTTCATCGGCGGGCAGGTTCAGCCGCCAGTCGATGCAACCGGTCAGGCCCAGCGCGGCGATCTGCGCGGTCAACTGCTCCAGGTAGTTACCGCCCGCGCCAAACGCCATTTCCGCGGCGGTGCCACCGGCCAGGGTCAGGCGCACGCGGTCGCGCAATTCGGGGGCTTGCTTGAACACATCCGCCAGGGCCTGCACCAGGTCTTCGATGCCTTTGCCACGGTAGATAAACCCAAAGTACAGCAGGTGCAGCGTGTCGAGCGACGGCAACGGGGCCGGTGGAACGGCGAGGTTGGCGTGGTTGATCACCGCCACTTTGCCGGCAGGCAGTTGCATGCGCTGGATCAGGCAGTCGGCGCCCAGGCGGGTGAGGGTCACCAGCCGGGTCAGCCCCTTGGCAACCTGGCGTTCTTCGCGCACGGTCAGCGGGTCGGCCAGCACCACGGCGGCCTGGGGCAATGGGCTGGGCAGGCGCTCCAGCAGGTTCAGCGGAAACGGCAGGTGCTCACGCCGCCACACCATGCGCTCCGGATCATGCACGGTGGCCGTCAATGGCAATCGGGGGTACGCCTTGCGCAGTTCACGCAAGGCCAGGAATTCCCCCAGCCGCCCACCGCCCAGCTCGGCGTGTACCAGGTCGACGGCTTGCCAGTCGAACGCGCGGATGGCTGGCTGGATCGCCTCGGAGTTGCCCGCGACACCGGCCAACGGCGTCAGCACCGTCACACCAAGGTGTTCCAAGGCCGTGCGGAAATGGTTCGCGTAGTCGGCGATCCCGTTTTTCTCCGGCGGCAAGGGTGCGAGCAGGGCGATCCGCATCAGAACGCCCCCCGGTATTTACCGATGGTCTGCAGCACCTTGCTCGGCACTTCGAACTTGCGCCGGTTGATGATGATGCCGTCCACCTTGCCGAACGCGGTGTTGAGGATCGACAGCGCATGCTCGACCACCGGCACGGTACTTTTGCGCGCCTCCACCACCAGCCCGATCAGGTCGGCGCGGCGCAGCGCGATAAACGCTTCGCGGTTGTCCAGCAGGGCCGAGGCGTCCAGCAGCACCACTTCACCCGGTGCAGCCGGCTCCAACCCGCCCACGCGCACATTGACGCCATTCTCACGCAGCAGTTGGCGCAGTTGCTCGACCACAAACGTCACCCCTTCGCCGTGGCGTGCCGACGTCAGCCCCAGCACCAGGCCCTCTTCGGCGATGCGGTCGGGCTGCAGCAAACTGTACAGCCGGTAGATGCTCGCATTGAACGCGTTGGCGCTTTGCGCGGTGGTGGTGTCCAGCTCCGGCAGGGTGGTCCACAGCGGCAGGCCGAACTTGCGTTCCACCAGGCCACCGTCGTGAATGCGCTGGTCGAGCAGGTAGCACAGGTAGATCACCAGCAAGCCGACGACGATGGCAAACGGGATCGCCAGGAACAGCATCACCAGGGTTTTCGGGAAAATCCGGCCCGGGTTCAGGGTGGCTTCTTCGATCACGGCGATGTTGCTGATCTGGCTGTTGTCCAGCTCGCGGTCGATGCGCGATTTTTCCAGGTTGTCCACGTACAGCGCGTAGTTGCGCTCGGTGGTGTTCAGCTCGCGGGAGAGGCGCGCCAGTTCGGGTTCGATTTCCAGGGCTTGCTTGCGTTGTTCTTCGAGGTTCAACAGTTGTTTTTGCTGTTGGACCAACTGGGTACGCAGCGCCTGGTTGTTGCTGGTTTCGTCCAGCAGCACGCGCTGCAGGTGGATTTCCAGGGTGTTCGGCGCGCGGTTCTCCGAGGCTTGCACCGTGTTGCTCTCATTGGCGACCTGAACCTGCATCGCACGGATCGAGGCATCGAGGGCTTTGACCGGCGGCGCGTTGTCGGTGTAGGTGCGCATCATGTCGGCCTTTTCCAGCAGCTTCTGGTTAAGCAGGCGACGCAAATCCTGCTGCTGCGGGTTCAGTGCGATCTGGCGCACCGTGGTGACTTCCTTGGGCTGGCCCTTGAGCTGGCTGCGCGTGCTCTGGATGGCGCTGTCGGACGAAGCGATCAGTCGCGTGGTGTTGAAGGTCTCGCCGCGCAGCACGTTGATGCGCTCGGACAGGTCTTCCAAACGGTCGGTGATGCTGGCGGCGCCGATCTCATTCAGGTGGATGAGGATCTGCTGCTTGTAGCTCTTGATCTCAGTGGCGCTGTTGGCCGCCTGGCCTTCGTAGAAGGCGTACAGGCTCTTGCGGCCCAGGGCCTGGGTGCGTTCGTTGATGTAGGTTTCGACCCAATCCTTGACCACCGCCTGGGCGATCTCCGGGTCGCCCCACTTGAAGCTGATGTCCATCACCGTGGAACCGGCGGCGTGGCTCACCTCAAAGTTCTTTTCCAGGCCGGCGGCCAGGCGTTCCACCGGGGTGGTTTTCTCAACCACACCGACGGTTTCCAGCACCACGCGGATGCCGTCGAACACCGCCCCCACGCCGCTCTTGACGTAGTATTTGGTGCGCTTCCAGAAGCCTTCCGGCGGCGGCGCGTTGTCGATCACTTCCAGGTAATGTTCAGCCACGGCGCGCACGATGGGGCGACCGGTGAGCAAACGCTCCTCGTCGACAATCGGGTCACGCTGGGTGCTGGGCATCACCAGCGCCTGGCGGTTGCTGATCTCGATCGGCAGGGTCGAATCACGCCCTGGTTTCACCAACAGCCGCGCAGTGGATTCGTACTTGGCCGGCAGCAGGAACGCCCCCAGCAGGATGATCACCAGCGCGGCAATCGCCGCCAGTTTGAACTCGTGCCGGAAGATGAAGAACAAGCGCAGAAGATCACGAAAAGAACGGATCTCGATCATTGGGATGTCGCTCCTTTAGTTGTTGCCGCCGCTGGTTCGGGTGTAGTTGTAGCCAACCCCAATGGACTTGGTGAACGGGATCAGTTGGTTCATGTAGGTGTCCACCCCTTGGATCCGCTCGCCCACGTTCGACTTGGGCACGAACACCACATCGCCACGTTGCAGGTGCACGGGTTTGCGGCCATTGGGGCCGGTGTTAAGCAGTTGGCTGAAGTCCAGGAAATACGCGCGATACGCGCCCTGGGCGTCTTCGCGCAGCAGTGCGACCATGCTGGCATTGCCTGCCGGGCTGACCCCGCCGGCACCGATAATCGCCTGCTCCAGGGTATTGGCCGTGGCGATTTGCACCGCCGTCGGGTTGTTCACCGCGCCGCCGACAATGATTGAACTGGCGGGCGCCTGGTTGATGTTCACCGTCACGCGTGGCTCGCGGTACACCGGGGCGAGCTTGCTGGTCAGCTCCGTGGCCAGCTCCGAAGGCTGGCGCCCGGCGACCTGGATCGGCCCCAGGAACGGGTAGTTGATCTTGCCGTCGGTCTGCACGGTGTACAGCGTCAGCTCGTAGATGGTGCTGACGTTGAACGCTGACAGCGTCGGCATCTCGCCGGCATCGCGCACGATGCGCAACTGGTCGCCGATGCGGATGCGCTCCACCGCCGGTGGCAGCTGGGCAAGCTGGTCGAGGGCGCGCTTGCCGGCCTCGACGGTGTCGCTGTCCGGCGAGACGATGCGCGCCGGTGTATTGCAGGCGGCCAGGGCCATCATGGCCACGACGAGCAGGGTTTGTTTCATCAAGGGGGACTTCCTGTAGGTCATGATGCTCACCTCCAATAACCGGGAAACATGCTGATGCGCCGCTTGAGGGCGAGGGGGAGGCGACGCTCCAGATGGCCCAGCCGATAGCCGAGCAGTTTGAACGCACTGCGCACCAGCACTTCGGGGACGCGGTGCAAGGCGCCGGCCTTGCGCAAGGCTGCGAGTTCGGCCAGCACATAGCGCTTGCCTTCGCCCCCCGCATCGCCAAAGGCCTGCTTGATCCACGGCTCGCGGCCATAGAACACACCAATGTCGAAGTAGCGGTGAAACTCATCCATGAGCTTGTAATCGTGGGAGTGATGCACCAGCGCCGTGGCGGCGTAGCGCACCTTGTAGCCGTCGAGCAGCATGCGCGCCGCCACGAAAGCGTCTTCGCTGCCGATCACGTCGGCCGGGAACCCGCCCACCGCTTGCAGCACGCTGCGCCGGTACACGGAAAACGAGTCGGAACTGAAGCAGGTCTTGATCCCCAGTTCCGGCGCATCGGCCAGGCTTTTGCTGCGGCTCTGTTCCGGGTAGTTGAAGTGCCGCGATTGCGCGCCCAACACGCCCGCATCGGGGTGGGGCAACTGGCGCCCGTAGGCCACGCCGTTGAGCGGGTCCTGCTGCAACTCCGCGAGCAGGTTGGCGAAGGTTTCCGGGGTGGCGGGAATCGCGTCCTGGGTCATCACGATCAACGCGTCGCCGCTCACCTGTTCGCTGGCCCAGCGCCGGGTGCCGCCGTGGTTGAAGTCGCGCGCGTCGATCACCTCGACCCGTGCACCAAACGCGCGAAAGCGCGCCACGGTGTCATCGCTGGAGGCGCTGTCCACCACGAGCGTTTCGTCAGGTTGCAGGGTTTGCATCTTCAGCGCCGGCAGCAAGCGGGCCAGGTGGCTGGAGGCGTTACGGGTCGGGATGATCAATGAAGTGCGCATGTCATTTTTTCACGTCTGCCGGGGCGCGCCCGTAGATGTCGTCGAAGCGCACGATGTCGTCCTCGCCCAGGTACTCGCCGCTCTGCACCTCGATCATCACCAAGTCGATGATGCCGGGGTTGGTCAGCCGGTGTTTGTGCCCGGCCGGGATGTAGGTGGACTCGTTGGCGTTGATCAAAAACTCACGCTCGCCGTTGGTGATCTGCGCCGCGCCGCTGACCACCACCCAGTGTTCGCTGCGGTGGTGATGCATTTGCAGCGACAACGACGCCTGGGGCTTGACCACGATGCGCTTGATCTTGAAGCGACTGCTTTCCTCCAGCACGGTGTAGGTGCCCCACGGCCGTGTGACCGTGCGGTGCAGGCTGTACGCCGGATGGTTCTGACGCTTGAGCTCGGCAACGATGTAGCGCACGTCCTGGCTGCGGTGGGCGTCGGCGATCAATAGCGCATCGGGGGTGTCGACGATGATCAGGTCGCGCACGCCCACGGCGCCGAGTACGCGCTTGGGCGAGTCGATGTAGCAGTTGTGCACGTCATGCAAAATCGCTTCGCCATTGACTTGGTTGCCATGCGCATCGCTGGGGGTGAGCTGGCGCAGGGCCTCCCACGAGCCGATATCGCTCCAGCCGATGTCGCAGGGCACCACGGCGACTTGCTTGGACTTCTCCATCAGCGCCACGTCGATGGACACATCCGGCGCGCTGCCGAATGCTTCCGAGTCGAGTTCACGCTGGCGTGAGGTTTTGTTTTGCAGGCTCTGGCTGTGGTCCAGCGCGGCGCGGGCGGATTCCAGCACGTCGGGGGCATGGGCGGCGAGTTCCTCCACCAGGGTGCTGGCCTTGAAGCAGAACATGCCGGCGTTCCACAGGTGCTTGCCGCCGTCGAGGTAGCCCTGGGCGGTGGCCAAGTCGGGTTTTTCCACGAAGCGCTTGACCCGGTTGCCGGTGCTCAGCGGCTCGCCCTGTTCGATATAGCCAAAGCCGGTTTCCGCGTGATCGGGCTGGATGCCGAAGGTCACCAGGTAGCCGGCTTCGGCCAGGTCGCGGGCCTGGGCCACGGCCTCGGCGAACGCCACTTCATTGAGGATCAGATGGTCGGCGGGCATCACCAGCAACTGCGCCTCACCGCCGAAATGTTCCTGCACATGCAGCGCCGCCACGGCAATCGCTGCCGCCGTGTTGCGGCCGAACGGTTCGAGCAACAGGTCCAGGGGCAGGTGGGCCTTGTTGACCAGGCGGTAGTCATCCAGGGTGCGGAACAGCAGGTCGCGGTTGGTCACCGTCAACACGCTTTCCACGCCGGGCAATTTGGCCGCGCGCTGGAAGGTTTTCTGCAGCAGGCTCTGGCCATCGCGCATGCGCATGAACGGCTTGGGCATGTTCTGCCGCGACACCGGCCACAGCCGCGTGCCCGAACCACCGGAAATGATGCAGGGAATTAATCCGTTGAGTGTGTTCATCAATACACTTCCTTGGTGGAAAGGACGGCGGGGACCGTCATGAAGACGATGTACAAGTCAAACCACACCGACCACTTGGAGATGTACTCCAAGTCGTACTCGACACGTTTCTGGATCTTGAACAGGGTGTCGGTCTCGCCCCGGTAACCATTGATCTGCGCCCAGCCGGTGATGCCCGGTTTTACCCGGTGCCGTGAGCTGTATTCGCTCACCGCCACCTCGAAGGGAACGCCTGCCGCCTTGGTCGCGGTGGCATGCGGGCGCGGGCCGACCATGGACATGTTGCCCAGTAGCACGTTGAACAACTGTGGCAGCTCGTCGATGCTGGTCTTGCGGATGATGCGGCCCACGCGGGTGATGCGCGGGTCTTCGCGGGTGGTCTGGCGTTCGGCGGTGAAGTCGCTCTGGTCGGTGTACATCGAGCGGAATTTGAACACGCGGATTTCGTTGTCGTTGTAGCCATAGCGGTTCTGGCGAAACAGCACCGGGCCCTTGGAGTCGAGCTTGATCGCAATCGCCGTCGCCAGCATCACTGGTGACAGGCACACCAGCGCCAGGCTGGCCAACAGTAAGTCCTCACAGCGTTTGATCACCGGCGACCAGCCGCGCAGCGGCAACTGCGAGGTGTTGAACATCAAGATGCCGCCCACATCGGTGATCTTGCTATGGCCGTAGCGCAGGGCAGCCATGTCCGGCACCAGCATGACATTCACCGACAGCTGCCGCAGGCGGTTGACCAGCCCGTGGATGCGCTGCTCGGCGGCCCAGGGCAGGCAGATCATCACCTGATTGACCTGCTCGGCGCGGATCAGCTTTTCCAGGTCGCGGGTGTTGCCCAGCAGGGGCAGGTTGCTCAGTTCCTTGGGAATGCGCTCGGTGCGGTCGTCGATAAACCCCACCAACCCGGAGCGGATATCACCGTTGCGCTGCAGGTGATCGGCGACATGCACAGCGGTGTCGGTAAACCCCAGGATCACCGTGCGTTGCAGGTATTTGCCGGCGCGCATCAGCCGGCTGTACAGGCGCAGCATCACCAGGCGCTCAAGGCAAAACAAGCCCAGGCTGGCGATGTACCAGACCACTAGGTTACGCGGGGTCAATTGCGGGAAAAACTGCAGGATCTGGTACATGAACAGCAGAATGCAAAACGCCGCGGTCCAGGCCTTGATCTTGATTTTCAGGCGCAGGCGGTTGCTGAACAATTCCTCGGAATAGATGCCCAGAGCCTGGAACAGAATAATGGTCAGGACCGCGAAAAAAACCAGCAGGCCCAGGAAGTGGGCGCGCAGCTCGGGGTCCATCGGGTCCAGGATGAGCACCAGGACCAGTGGGGGTAAAATGGCACTCAAGCCATGGATCAACTTGACGAATACAACAAAGAACTCAACAAAACCGGCGCGCGTTAAAAACAGGCTGTCGACGGACGACTTATCTCGCATATAAACATCCCTCATTGCACTCCAGATTCCACTGTTCGGCTATTGGCTCAATAAGGCGGCGAGCCGCTTTAGAACGTAGGCCGAACGACTACTCTGGGTAATACGCAACTTTCCAATTCAAATGCACGATACAAAAACAACTAACCATTTGAATTGATCTTGCGGGGGTAGTGACTAAAGGAGTGTTCCTTGTATGGTTAGTCAATTGATTGACGATGCTGCGGGAGTGTCGTGCTAGATAGGTTAACCAGTCTTTTTTGAGGCATTTTATTGACGTTCCTTGTCTGAAAACTCAGTCATTGGCTGTGTTTTTGAGTGTAGGAACAAATGCAGGATTTTGCCTGCTTAAAGGTGAAACCTTTTTCGAAACGAGGTAGAAAAGGGGGACAAAGAGAGTGTGGAAAGGCGCACTTAGTGCCCTGCCACCGGGGCTTTCGCCGGAGCAGAAGTTGCTTTTCAAACTCACTGTAAAATTGCGTGGTTCACCGTAGAAGTTGCCCCAGGAGGCGGTGCCGACCGTGTTGTAATAGCTTTTGTCGAACAAATTGTTGCCGTTGAGTGCCACGGTCCAGGCATCCTGGCGCAGCCGTCTTAATTAATAATGTTTCGCATCACACCGTCGTTGGGCGTAACCCTTCGCAAGTGCCGCAGCGCAATGTATCCAGCACAATTTTTTGTCCGCCCTGGGTGCACGGACTAATCTGCAGGCTTTTCCCGGTGGAAGGCTTGAGCATGATCGACCTCGCGACCCTGGCGGTTTTTTCCGGTGCTGTGCTGTTGTTGCTGTTGTCCCCGGGGCCGAACATGGCCTTTGTGATCAGCCATGGCGTCACCCACGGTTGGCGCGGGGGGATGGCATCGGCCCTGGGTATCGGCGTGGCCGACGTGCTGTTGACGGCCTTGACCGCTACCGGGGTGACGGCGTTGGTTGCCAGTTGGCCGCCGTCCTTTGATGTGATCCGGTATGCGGGGGTGGTCTACCTGTTGTGGCTGGTGTTCAAGACCTTGCAGAAAAGCCCTGGGCCGGACGCGGCGCACATCAACCGCGTGCCCTTGGGCCGGGTGTTTCTGCAGGCCATGCTCAATAGCCTGCTCAACCCCAAGGCGTTGTTGTTTTTTGTGGTGTTTTTGCCGCAGTTTGTACGTCCGGAAGCAGGGGCCATTGCGGTGCAGTTGATGGTGCTTGGGGGGGTGTTGACCTTGATTGCAGCTGTATTTCATATGCTGCTGGGTATTTTTGGGGGTGCGCTGAGGCGGTTTTTTGCTGGTCGCTCAGAAGGCGCCTGGCTACAGAAATGGGGCTTGGCGACGGTGCTGACCTTACTGGCGGTGCGCTTGGCGGTGATGTCTCGGCCTGCGTGACTTGAGAACACGGCTTAGCCAAATGTGGGAGCTGGCTAGCCTGCGATGGGGGCACCTCGGTGTATGAGGTTCACCGTGGACCTGTGGCGAGGGAGCTTGCTCCCGCGGGCCGACCGCAATCTGACTGTTGCACCGCGATCAAAATGTGGGAGTGGGCTTGCCCGCGAAGACGGCCTGGCGGGCTATGTGGGTGTTGGGTCAGGCCGGGTACATATCCGTTATTTAGGTCACGGCTGCTATGGGTTCCGCCCTTACGGCGGGTCACTTTTGGAAAAGAGCCCCAAAAGTAACCAAAAAGGCTCTTGCCCCAACACTCGGCACCTCGCTCACGCTCGGTGTGCCCGTAATCCGACAGGTATTTGGGGGGCCGCCGCCACGCGCCATCCATGGCGCGGGGCGGCTAAACCGGCATCCCTGCCGGTTTACCCCCCAAATCCCTGTCGAATTCCGGCCAGCGTGTTTGACGGGGCGCCTGAGATCAAAAGCTAGATCAAGATCAGGATCAAGATCAGGATCAGGATCAGGATCAGGATCAGGATCAAGAGCGGCTCGCTTCGCATCGTGGTTAGCGTGGGCTGCGTGTGGGTACCTGGGGTTATCGCCGGCGAGCCGGCGCTTGCAGGTGTTTTGCAGAATCAGCCTAACCGTGCAGCCGCGCGTGCGACGATCTCGCCGCGCACCCTGCGCGATTCGGTGGTGCGTTTGTTGGCTTCTTCCAGCACGTGCTGGGGCGCGGTGTCCGGGCGGCCGGAGTTGAAGGGGGGCGCCGGCGCGTATTCGATCTGCAATTGCACCAGCTGCGCCGCCGCTTCGCTGTACAGCTCGGCCGCCAGGCTCAGGGCGAAGTCGATGCCGGCGGTGATGCCGCCGCCGGTCAGCAGGTTGCCGTCACGCACCACGCGTGCCTGCACGGGGATGGCGCCGAGCGGGGCGAGCATGTCGTGGTAGGCCCAGTGGGTCGTCGCCTGGCGGCCACGCAGTAAACCCGCCGCGCCCAGTACCAGCGAGCCGGTGCACACCGAGGTCACGTAGCGCGCGGTTTGCGCCTGGGCCTTGAGGAAATCCAGGGTCTGCGGGTCTTCCATCAGTGCGCCCACGCCGGAACCGCCGGGCACGCAGATCACATCCAGGCGTGGGCACTCGGCATAGGTCATGGTCGGGGTGAACACCAGGCCGGTGCTGGAGGTGACGGGTTCCCGGTCTTTCCACACCAGGTGCAGTTTCACATCCGGCAACGAACCCAGTACGTCATAAGGGCCGGTGAGGTCCAGCTGCTGGATGCCGGGGAACAACAGAAAGCCGATCTGCAAGGTCATGAATGAAGCTCCGTCAAAGGGGTGGACGGCTTCACTCTAGAGGCCTAGGCTTTGGCGAATACGCCATTGAGCCCACGAATCACGCCAATCATGCCTCGAATCGTCCATGTACTCGCTTTCGATAACGCCCAAGTGCTCGATGTCACCGGGCCGCTGCAAGTGTTCGCCTCCACCAATGACCTGGCGCGCCAGCGCGGCGAACCCTTGCCGTATGCCGTCTCGGTGATCGCCGCGCAGGCGCAGCCGGTGATGACTTCCGCCGGTCTGGCGCTGGTGGCTGAGCCGCTGCCTGCCGTCGATACGCCGTGCGACACGCTGGTGATCGCAGGGGGCTGGGGTGTATACGGCGCCGCCGAAGACCCGGCGCTGGTCGATTGGGTGCGGGAAAAAGCCGAGCACACGCGGCGCATGGCGTCGGTGTGCACCGGCGCCTTCCTGCTGGCCGCCAGTGGCCTGCTCGACGGTTGCCGCGTGGCCACCCACTGGACGCGTTGCGAAGAGCTGGCGCGCAAGTTCCCCTCGTTGACGGTGGAGTCCAACCCGATTTTCATCCAGCAGGGCGCCGTCTGGACCTCCGCCGGTGTCACCGCCGGCATCGACCTGTGCCTGGCGCTGGTGGAAGAAGACCTGGGCCGCGCGGTGGCCTTGGAAGTGGCGCGGCACTTGGTGGTGTTCCTCAAGCGCCCCGGTGGCCAGTCGCAATTCAGCGTGACGCTGTCCCTGCAAAAAGATGACAACCGTTTCGCCGAGCTCCACGCCTGGATGGCCGAAAACCTGACGTTGGACCTGAACATTCCCACCCTGGCCGCCCAAGCGGGCATGAGCGAGCGCAGCTTCGTGCGCCATTACCGCGCCGAAACCGGCCAGACTCCGGCGCGTGCCGTCGAATTGATCCGCGTCGAAACCGCGCGCCGACAACTGGCCGACAGCACGGCGTCGATCAAACGCATCGCTGTGCAGTGCGGGTTTGGCTGTGAAGAAACGTTGCGGCGCAGCTTCCTGCGCGCGCTGGACGTGACGCCCCAGGCCTACCGCGAGCGCTTTTCGCCCAGCAACGCCAGCAGCGCATCAAGCGTGGCTTGCGGCGCTTCCTGAGGAATATTGTGGCCCACGCCTGGCAACACCTGGCGCCGGTAAAACCCGCTGAAATGCTCGACGTCATCATCCACCTCGGGCGGCGGACCTACGCCGTCATCGGCGCCGCACAACGAAATGCTCGGCACCGAAATCGTCGGTTGCAGTGCCAGGGCCTGCTCGATGGATTCCAACGCCGGGTCGCCGGGCGCATACATGAAACGGTGGCGATAGGAGTGAATCACCACCTCGACAAAATCCGGGTTATCGAACGACGCCGCCGTCTGGTCATACAGGCCCGGCCCTTCGGCCCAGGACGGCGACCACAGTGACCACAATAGCTTGCAGAGCTCACGGCGGTTGGCAGTCAAACCGTCGACACCGCGCTGGGTGTGAAAGTAGAACTGGTACCACAAGCGATGCTCCGTCGCAGGCGTGCGTGGCGTGAGGGATTTGCCGATGTCCTGGATGTTGTAGCCATCGCCGGTCACCAACCCACGCACCCGTTCGGGCCATAGCGCCGCGACGATACACGCGGCACGCCCACCCCAGTCATAGCCGGCGAGGGTGGCTTGCGCAATGCCCAGCGCATCCATGAACTCCAACAGGTCCTTGGCCAACGCGGCCTGCTGCCCGGAACGCATCACCTGCTCATTGATAAACCGCGTCGGGCCATAACCGCGCAGATACGGCACCCACACCCGACAACCGCGCGCGGCCAGCACCGGCGCGATCTCGTCATAGGCGCGCGGGTCGTAGGGGAAACCATGCAGCAGGATCACCGGCGCACCCTCGGCAGGGCCGTGGGCTTCATACGCCATGTCGAGCATGGAAGTGCGCACGGAGTGCAGGGGGAACGCGGTGGTCATGGTGGGCTCCTTTCAGGTGCTGGAACGCTAGCCGATGGGCGTGACGGGATGGCGCACGATTGAAGGCCGTAGCGTGACGTGTCGAGACCGTGGTCGAGGGCCTGCCCATCATGCACACGCCACCTCAGGGTTGCCAGGTGGTTTTCTCGCCGCTGAGCTTACGGTCCAGGAAGGTCGCCGCGCTGATCAGCGCCAGATGGCTCAAGGCCTGGGGCGTATTGCCCAGGTGGCGGGCCTGGCTGTCGAATTCTTCGGCGTACAAACCCAAGGGATTGGCGTAGCGCAGCAGTTGTTCGAATTCCAGGTGGGCCTTTTCCACTTGACCGGCACGGGCCAGGCATTCGACGTACCAGAATGAGCAGGCCGCAAACGCGCCTTCGGTGCCTTGCAGGCCGTCGATCTGGCTGTCGTCGTTGCGGTAGCGGTAGACCATACCGTCGCGTACCAGGCTTTTCTGGATGGCTTCCAAGGTCGAAAGCCAGCGTGGGTCGGTCGCCGCGACAAAGCGCACCAATGGCATCAGCAGCATCGAACCGTCGAGCGCGGTGCTGCCGGTATGCTGCACGAAATGCCCGCGTTCTTCGTTCCAGAAATTGCTCCAGATGTCGGCGTAGATCGCTTGGCGGGTTTGGTCCCAGCGCGCGAATGGCGCCGGTAGCGAACGCTTGGACGCCAGGCGGATGGCGCGGTCCAGCGCGACCCAGCACATCAGCCGCGAGTGCAGGAAGTGATGCTGCTCGCCGCGCATTTCCCAGATGCCCACGTCCTCGGTGTTCCAGATTTCGCAGACCTGGTCGGCGACATCGACGGTGTGTTTCCAACCCTCGTGGGAGATGGCTTCCCCGTACTTGTTGACCAGGTACACCGCGTCCATCAGCTCGCCATAGATGTCCAGCTGGATCTGGTCGAACGCCTCGTTGCCGATGCGCACCGGTTTGGCGCCGCCGTGGCCGGTAAAATGATCGAGTTCGGCCTCCGGCAATTCCTGGCGACCGTCGATGCCGTACAGGATATTGATCTTGGTCGGCTGGCTGCAGCAATCGCTGACCCGTCCTTTGAGCCAGCGCATATAGGCGTTGGCTTCTTCGACAAAGCCCAGGCGCATGAAAGCGTAGACGGTGAACGACGCATCGCGGATCCAGGTGTAGCGGTAGTCCCAGTTGCGTTCGCCGCCCGGCGTTTCGGGCAAGCCGAAGGTGGCGGCGGCGATAATCGCGCCGTGTTTGCGCGAGGTCAGCAGCTTGAGGGCCAGCGCCGAGCGGTTGACCATTTCGCGCCAGCGCCCACGGTAGTTCGACTGCGCTATCCAGCCGCGCCAGTATTTCAAGGTGTGGGCCAGTGCCAGGTCGGTGCAACGGCTGTCCACGCGTTCATCGTCCTGGCCGCCGAGGACGAACTCGGCGCCTTCTTCCTGGTCCAGGACAAAGCTGGCCACGGCGGCGCCGTCCTTGATCTGCAGCGGATGGCTGCCGGACAGGCGCAGGCCGGGTTGGCCGTCGGCACTGAAGACGACGGTGCCGTCGTCGAGGTTGGCGTGGGTCGGCGTGCGGGCGTAGTCATGCCGTACCGCGCAGCGCAGATGGATATTGGCCTTGCCACTGACTACTCGCACCCGGCGGATCAGCAACGGCAGGTCATCGATTTCTTCGCTGATGGCCAGCAGGTCAGTGATCTCCACCACGGCTTCGTCGCTGAGCCAGCGGGTTTGCAGCACGTTGGTGTCGGGCAGGTAGATCTGTTCACGGCGCGCGTTGGGCAGGTCCGGGGTGAGTTGGAAAATCCCGGCATCAGGGCTGTCCAGCAGCGAGCAGAAGATCGACGGGCTGTCGAATTCCGGCCAGCAGAAGAAGTCGATACTGCCTTTGTCGTTTACCAATGCGGCACTGCGCATATCGCCAATGATGCCGTGGGCATCGATGGCGCTCTGTGGTTCGTTCTTCAAATCAACCATTGCCACGGAACTCCGGATAAAGGCTCATGCCGCCGTCAATAAAGAGTGTGCTGCCTACGACATAGTCGGAGGCATCGCTGGCCAGCCACACCACGGCGTTGGCCACGTCTTCCACATCACCGATGCGGCCATACGGAATCAGCTTGAGCAGCTCTTTTTCTGCCGCGCCTTCGGTGGCGGCACGATTGATCGCCGTACGGATTGCCCCCGGCGCAATGCCGTTGATGCGGATGCGCTGTTCGCTGACTTCCTGGGCGAGGGTGCGCATCAGCATTTCCACGCCGCCCTTGGATGCTGCGTAATTCACGTGCCCGGCCCACGGGATCAATTGGTGCACCGAGCTCATGTGGATGATTTTGCCGGCAGCCCGCGACACGCCTTCGCGCACGCCCTGGCGATTGAAGATGCGCACCGCAGCGCGGGCACACAGGAACTGGCCCGTCAGGTTGACGCCGATCACCGCATTCCAGTCGTCAAGGGTCATGTCCACCAGGTTGGCGTCCTTCTGCATGCCGGAGTTGGCCACCAGAATGTCCAAGTGGCCGAAGGCATCCAGGGTCTGGGCAAACAGCCGTTCTACATCTTCTTCTATTGAGACGTTGGCGCCGATGGCAATTGCCCGGCCACCCTCGGCGTTGATCTGCTTCGCCAGGGCCTCGGCCGGCGCGGCCTGGCTGTTGTAATTCAGCACCACGGCTGCTCCGGCTTGCGCCAGGGCCTTGGCCGCGCCAGCGCCGATTCCTGAACTGGCGCCTGTCACCAGGGCCACTTGTTGCTCCAAAGAGATACGCATTGCTCACCGACCTTAAATACGTGAGTTCCAGTAGCTGACTGGCCGCGCGCAGGGGAAGTTCATCCGTGTGATTTTAGCGACTACAACCATGGTGAAAAATGGAATAACAGAACTATAAAAAATAACCATAAGATACTAAAAAACCGCTCAAAAGCGTTTGACAGGCTTTTTCGCCACGTGTCTTATAGGCACACCTCAACCCGCTCCGTTGGTAGTTCGGAAGTCATCGCGGGGCCACCTATAAGAGATACCTATGTGCCTTTCGGCCGATATAGGGGAACTACCTGGTCAGGTAAAAGCAGCGGCCTTAGTTGGCGTGCCTAAGTTAATTATCTTCGATTGCGACGGCGTACTCGTCCAAAGTGAAGAAATAACCCTGTCTGTGTTGATCTCCATGCTTAATGCGCTTGCTTCGCGCGACAGGTTGCTTGATGTAACCCGCTTTATTGAACACTTCCGTGGTCGCAAGATTGCGGATTGTCTGCGCGAAGCTGAACAGATATTAAATCTCACGCTGGACACTGAGTTTGAACAGCGTTTTCGCCAGCAGGCCCTGGAAGCACTGACACTCAGTTTGAAGGCGACTGAGGGGATGGTTGAAGTATTGGAAAGCCTGAAGGTTCCCTATTGCGTCGCCTCGAGTGCGCCGCGCAATAAGATAGAACACTGTCTGCGTATTGCTGGACTGTTTTCTTATTTTGAAGGGCGAATATTCAGTTGTTATGAAGTCGGTCGCTGGAAGCCTGATCCGTTGGTGTTCCTGACGGCGTGTGACACTTACAACGTCGATGTCAGTGACGCGTTGGTGATTGAAGACAGTGTTACGGGTATTCAGGCGGCGGTCGCTGCCCATATTAGTGTTATCGGGTTTGGTCCGACGTATCGGCATTCACAGTTGGTCGCAGTCGGCGCAGTGCCGATTACCGATATACGTGAATTACTGACCATTTTTAATTGATCTCATTACTCAGGGAGGAGGCGTCGTGAACACACTTGGTTACCTGGAACAACTTAAGCGCAACGATCAATGTTCGCAAGTTTGGTGGGATTCATCGCCTGCTGTGTACCTGCCTTACAAACACCACTTGCTGGAAAAGTACCCGGCGGCGGCTACCTATATAGAAAGGTTGATGCCGGATGATTTTTCCAAACCCTGGGGCTTGTGCAGTGTGACCACCAACCCCCGATTGGTGACGGCCGTTATCCTCGAAAAGCGTGAGTATTGGTCTTCACGCTTCAACCTTGCCAGCCTCTCTCCGGATGAGTTGCGCAAGCAGCTGTACAACGAGGTCATCATCGAAGGGGCCGCGAGTCTCCAGCCGCGCTGGGTGCAATCGGCACAGGCCGAAGGCTGGATTTCCGCGCAGGTCGACCCGGTGGATGTGCGCTGCGCCGAGCGCATGACGGCCAGGGGCCTGGAGCTGCAGCGCCTGGCACCGAACGTGATGGTCAAGGTGCCGGGCAGCCTGGAAGGCATGGCAACAGTCGAACAACTGGTGGCCCAAGGCGCGTCGGTCAATATCACCTTCTGCTTCACGGTCGCTCAGTTCCAGGCCGGCATCCAGGCCATCGAGCGCGGCCTGGCGACGGCGCGCAGCAACGGTGTCGACACCGCCCACTGCAAACACGTTATCACCTTCATGATTGGGCGTTTCGCCTGCCAGCCTGAATTCACGCTGCAAGCGGCCGAACGCGGCCTGGCATTGAGCGCCGAGGAACTGCGCTGGGCCGAGTTGATGATTTACGAGCAGATCCAGGCGCTGGTGGCGGCCTCGACCGTGCCGGTCAAAACCCTGCTGTCGAGCATAAAGGTCGACGTGGACGAGCGGGGCAACAAGCACTGCTGGCACCTGGAAAAGACCGGGCAGACCGCGACCTGCTACACGCTGACCCCCGACATCGTGGAGTTTCTGGTCGAGCGTGAAAGCCACGGTAAACCGGTAGTGCCCGCCGTGGGACCACAGAAGCCGCCTGCGTCGACGTTCGCGAAGCTGATTCGCATCCCGTACTTCTATGAAGCCTACTTTGTCGACAGCATCGAGCCGTACGACTTTGGCAACCACGAGGCCTTCCTCAATGCCTGCAATGAGGCCAACAGCGCACACCGGCGCCTGGCCGACTACTGCGTTCGGCTCTGCCCGGTGACAAAACCCTTCAAGCGCGCCCTCAACGCGTTGCTGGCGGCCGAATTCGGGGTGATCGCATGAACCGGATGATCGGGTTGTGGGCACATCCACGTTCGCGCTCCACCGTGCTGGAGCGGGTGTTTATCGAGCGGGGGGATTTCGAGGTTTTCCACGAGCCCTTTGCGCATATGGCGTTTTCAGCGGATTCGGCGATTCCTTCGGATGAGTGGGACCACAGTTTGCCCACGACTTACCAGGGTATAAAAGAGCATCTACTCAAGGCCCGCGAACGCACTAACGTGTTTCACAAAGATATGTGTTACCACTGCCTGGACGATTTAAAAGTGGACAGTGGTTTTCTCGCGCAACAGGCCAATATCTTTCTTATTCGCGAACCCGCCAGCAGCATTATTTCCCATCATCGGGTGCACCCTGATATGCCGTTGCAGGCCATTGGGCATAAAGCGTTGTACGACATCTTCTGCGTGGTCACCAAACTGACAGGCAACGTGCCTTATGTGATTAATGCGGATGACCTGGCCGCCGATCCGGAACGGGTGATTCGCAAACTGTGTGATTACTTGGGTATTGAGTTTCTGCCACACGCAATGACGTGGAAGCGCGAATGCCCACAACAATGGAAAACCTGGCGCAGTTGGCATGTGGCTGCAGAAAACAGTGAGCGTATTGTGTCGCCGGAAAAAACATCGGTCGACTTGCGGGCATTCGAGCAGTTTCCGAAATTAAAGGAAATGTACGAATACCATCAAACTTTTTACGCGCGCATGAATGAGTTTTGTCAATAAGGATTGTTGTATGAAAAAGCTGATTGTGACCGGGGCAGCCAACGGAATTGGTCGGGCAACTGTAGAGATGGCGATTCAACAGGGCTACTTCGTTATCGGTGCCGACAAGGACGCCGAAGGTCTGAACGTACTGCAAGGTCTTTACGGTGCCGATGTCTTCGAGGCGCATGTTGCGGACTTTTCCGACATGAACGTTATCAAGGGTTTTATTCCTACGCTGTATGAGCGCCATGCGACTATTTATGGGTTGGTCAATAACGCCGGCATTTACCACGGTAAAAGTGTCTACGCCTATTCTGACGAACAGATAGACGAGATCCTCACCGTCAACCTCAAGGCCCTGGTGTACCTCTCCAAGGATTTCGCCGAGCGGGAAATGCGGCACGAAGCCCCGCGCAGCATCGTCAATATCGCCTCGGTGGCCGGTGAAGTGGGCAGCTGCGACGCTCTCTACGGCGCCACCAAGGCGGCGGTGATCGGCCTGACCAAGGCCAACGCCTGGAACTTTGCCCCGTTCGTGAGGGTGAACGTGGTGTCGCCGGCGCTGATTCATGAAACCGCCATCTACGGCACCATCCCCGAATACCGACGCGCCGAATATGCCCGCCAGGAGGTCCTCAAGGAGTCGATCCTGCCGAGTGGGGTGGCTGAGGTTATCTTGCTGCTGGTCGGTGATGCCATGCGGCACATCACCGGCCGGGTGATTCCGGTCGACAACGGAGCCTACCCACGATGAGCCATCCAGTGCGCAAGAAAAAACTGCTGCTGGTGGGCGCCGGCAACCTGTGCCTGCAGATCCTCAAGATTCTGGCGCCGAAGAACGCCTTCGAATTTGTAGTGCTGGGCCGCACTGAAGAAGCAACGATTCGGTTATGCAACCTGGTGGCGTTGTCGTGCGCACAGCTGGGGCAGTTCATCGCAATAAAGCCGGTGATTGCCGACCTGACCGACATCGGCAAGGTGGCGCGGCTGCTGCGTGAAGAAGCCCCGGACATGCTGGTGAACTGTGCATCGCTGCAGTCATGGCGGGTCATCACCGGGTTGCCCAAGCTGTCCTTTGAAAAGCTCGACCAGGCCCAGTTCGGCCCCTGGCTGCCGATGCACCTGACGTTGATGCATTGCCTGATGCAAGCAGTAAAAGCGTCCGGCATCACCACCAAAACCGTGAACGCAGCGTTCCCGGATGCGGTCAACCCGATCCTGGCGCGCATCGGTCTGGCGCCGGACATCGGCGTGGGCAATGTGGCCAACCTGATTCCCGCCGTGCGTTTTTCCATTGCGCGGTTGCTCGAATGTGCGCCCGCCGATGTGCAGGTGCAGCTGTATGCCCAGCATTACTTCAGCCATTACGTGCCACGCGGTGGCCTGCCTCCACGCGCCAGCTACCGCCTGTTGTATGAGGTGCGCGACCGGCCGGAGGTGGCTCGCCTGCCGGCCGAGGCGATTTTTTCTACGGTGAAATCCGAGTACCGCCGCCTGGGTGGGGTGGACGGGCAGTTCCTCACCGCGTGCTCCGCCGTCACCGTCATCGAAGGGCTGTTTTCGTCCACGCCGGTGTTGGTGCATGCGCCAGGCCCTCTCGGGCTTCCGGGCGGCTATCCGGTGCAGTTGCAGGACGGGCGGATCGAGGTGCAGTTCTCCGAGGCTTGCCCAATGGACGAGGCGGTACGCATCAACACGATCTGCCAGAGCCAGGATGGCATCGACGAAATCCATTGCGATGGTTCCGTCACGTACAACCCGCAGTGCATGGCCGTCATGCAATCGATGCTGGGCTATTCCAAGCACACCATGTCGATCGAGCAGTCCGCCGAGTTCGCCTACGAGCTGGCGAGCAAGTACCTGTCCTTCAAGAATTCAACCTGGTAGGTGTGTGATGAATCAGATGTCGGGGCGTAAGCACAACGAAGTCGCCAGTTATGCCACGCAGTATTCGGCGGATTTCGTCGAGCGTTGGGATGAGTTGATTGATTGGGAAAAACGCAAGGAAGGGGAGGACGGGTTCTTTGAAAAGCTGCTGCGACGCCACGGCGTGCAGTCGGTGATCGATGTGTCGACGGGCAGTGGCTTTCATGCGGTGCAGCTCAAGCAGGCGGGCTTCGATGTCGTTGCCACGGATGGCAGCAGCACCATGTTGACCAAGGCGCGAGCGAACTTTCGCAAACACGGTTTGGACATCCAGTCCCATTACCGCGACTGGCATTCACTGGATTCCCAGGAGCTTGGCCAGTTCGATGCGGTGGTGTGCCTGGGCAGTTCACTGTGCCATGTGTTCGCCGCGCACGATCGGTTGCGGGTGCTGGCGAAATTCAGGGCCTTGCTCAAGCCAGGTGGCCTGCTGATTGTGGATCAGCGCAATTTCTTCGCCATCCGTGCCGGCAAATTCAAAGCCAGCGGTCATTACTACTACTGCGGTGCGAAGGCTTCGGTCAGCCTGGGGCAGGTTGATGAGCACCTGTGTGAGTTCATCTATTCGTTCGATAACGAGGAGCAGTACAGGCTGCAGGTTTACCCGCTGTTGCCGGGGGAATTGAAGGGGGAGGTGCTCAAGTCCGGGTTTACCGACCATGAGAGCTACGGTGATTTCGAACGTGACTACGACATGATGGATTGTGATTTCGTCATCCACACTGCGCGCGCCGAATAAGGAGGCTTGATGAGCACACTTGTACAGAGCAATGCCCGCCCATTGGACAGCGTCGTGCTGGCGGTGGTCCTCACAGGGTTCGTGGCCAGTACCTATGGCTTTGGCGTTTACCTGTTCGCCAACCTGGTGGTGGACATGCGTCGCGACATCGGTTTCGACTACACCACGGTGGGCCTGATCACCGGCGGCGCGCAGATCGGCTTCCTGCTGTTTTCATCGGTCACCAGCGTGATCAGCCGGTATTTCGAGGGCTGGAAAATCAGCCTGGTGTCCACGGTGATGACCTCCCTGGCGCTGTTGGGCCTGAGTGTCAGTGACAGCATCTGGTTATCGGGAGCCCTGCTGATCCTGCTCGGCGGCTGTTCCGCCTCGGTGTACATCCCGTTGGCGGAAATCGTCACCAAGGGCTTCAGCCCCGGCAATCGCTCGCGGGTCATGGGGCTGATCTCCAGCGGCACCAGCTATGGCGTGTTTATCAACGGCCTGCTGGTGTCGTTCCTGACCCTGAATGGTGGCTGGCGCTCGATCTGGCTCACCGCCGGGCTGATCTCGGTGGCCCTGTGCGTGGTGGCCTGGTTTCTGTTGCGCAACCTGGCGGCAAGCCAGGACCGCGGGTTTGCCGGGGAGCGAGCCACTGCATTTGACAGCCGCCAGCCCTGGCTCAGCCGCTCGTTGTACCTGACCTGGGCCATCGCCTTCCTCAATGGCATGGCGCTGCTGCCGTTCCAGACTTACCTGGCGCCGTTCCTTCGCGATGAACTGGGCGTGTCGGTCCAGGATGCCGGGTTTATCTGGACCACCATCGGCGCCGTGGGCATGGCGTCGGGCTTTTTGGTGGGCTGGATTGCCGACAAGGTGGGGGTGCGGGCGTCGCTGGCGATGTGTTTCCTGAGTGCGGGGCTGGCCGCCACCCTGGTGTTCAGTTTCAACAGCCTCCCGCTGTTCTACCTGGCCGCGTTTTTGTTTGCGCTGGCGTTCTATCCCATCTTCGGGCTGGTCCCCAGTTACATCGGGCAAATTGTGCCGGTCAGCCGACTGACCCAGGCCTTCGGTATTGCCAACGTATTGATCGGCCTGGGTGGGGTGTGCGGCAATTTCCTCGGCGGTTTTTCCAAGGACCTGACCGGGTCGTTCTCGACCGTGTATTGGGTGGTTGCGCTGCTGCTGTTCGTGCAATGCGTGATGGTGTTCATGCTGGGTAAACAACCTGTTTCGGTGACGGAGGGTGAGCGGCCATGAGTTATTTTCCAGACAGTCCAAACCAGAATCTGCATGCGTTTGCGTTCAACCACCGGCGCACCGAACACGCGCAAACGAACCATAAGCCAGCCGTGATCTGGATGACGGGTATCTCTGCGTCAGGCAAGTCGACCATTGCCGATGCGCTGGATATTGCCCTGCAGGAACAAGGGCGGCTCACCGCCATTATCGACGGCGATTCGGTGCG
Source organism: Pseudomonas sp. OV546 (assembly GCF_900116845.1). Lineage (NCBI taxonomy): Bacteria > Pseudomonadati > Pseudomonadota > Gammaproteobacteria > Pseudomonadales > Pseudomonadaceae > Pseudomonas > Pseudomonas sp. OV546. The sequence goes on from NZ_FPCE01000011.1 coordinate 37,596, forward strand.
TGGCGGGCTGTGCCGTGACCTGGGTTTTACCGACAGCGACCGCGATGAGAATATCCGCCGGGTCGCCGAAGTGGCGCGGTTGATGCTGGAGGCGGGGTTGCTGGTGATCGTGGCGTTGATTTCACCTTCGTCGGCCAGCCGGCATTACGCGCGCTCGATCATCGGCAATGAGTTTTTTGTCGAAGTGCATGTGGATGCGCCGTTGGAAACCGCCGAAGAGCGTGACCCCAAGGGGCTGTATAAAAAAGCCCGCGCAGGCTTGATCAAGCACTTCACCGGGATTGACTCCCGCTATGACGTGCCGGTGTTTCCGGAAGTGCACTTGAATACCCAGGCGCTTTCAGTGGCGCAGTCTGTCGAGACGATTCTGGACTGGGTGGCGCGCAACGACGCTCGCACTTAGCCGTTGGTCTTTGCGCCGAGATGCCAATGTCTGCAACTCGAAAAAACAAGGTAATCTGCGCCATCGCAGGGAGAACGTGTTTTTTCAGGAGCAGGCATGACACATTTTACGGGCACTGCAAAATCGATCCGTCTGATTGGTGGGGCCCGGGTATTGGACTTTATCAATACCACCAATGGCCGGCGTCCCGGCACCGCACTCAAGGTCATCGAAGAGCGGCTCACCAGTTTTCAGTTTTTCTTCGAATGGGCCTTGCATGCGTCATTGATCTCAGCCCGAGAGTTTGATGACTACAAGCCCATGGTGTTCGAGTCGTCGATCGCCTACCAACCGGACCTGGACGCGGTTATTGCGTTCAGGGAATGCCTGTATGAGGTGTTCTATCCGTTATCAATGAACCACGCCGCCCCCGACGAGGCCTTGCAGCAGATCAACCAGATGTTCCAGCAAGGCGTCGCCTGGCGGGTGCTGCGGTCGGTCGACGGTAAGCCCGCCTGGGCGTGGAAAGCCTGCACCACGGCGCAGGAACTGACGGCCATGGTGCTGGGACGCCTGGCTATCGAGGCCACGCAACTGCTGGTGTCGGGTGATCTGCACGCGCTACGCAGTTGCAGTGCCACGGACTGCGATTGGGTGTTCATGGACATTTCCAAGAACAAACAGCGCAAATGGTGCCAGATGAGCGTGTGCGGCAGCCGCGAAAAACTCAGCCGTCTCAAACAGGTGAGCGCTCCCCATTAGGTTCTGATCCGCCGTTGACTCACCACATTGCCGCGCTTCCTGCTCAGGTTGGGCGGTAATGCTGTCCAACATATGGGGTTATCTCTCAACCCTGCCGATGCTCTTCCTACTTGGGTTCTGGAAGTTTTCAGCTGTCTCAGGAACCGCTTCCCACCGTTCTGCCACACAGGATATGCCTGCCTCTGCTGGTTGCCTGGACGGCTTATTGAGCGTCAGGGTCGCTGGGACGGTGAGGTCAGGCGCCTGAACACACCGAACTGGAGAACCAAATGTCGGTATCAGCATTCAATCAGAGCGTCGCTCCCTCCACCGATAATGCCCCTCTTGCAGAGGCAAAACCCAATACTGAGCGGTCTGGTACCTCATCAAGTGCCCAGATCACGGTAGGTGTCAGTTTCACATCGCAGTCCAGCCAAAGCGGCCCGGTATTCGGTGGTCCGCCGCCGCGCCCAGTGCCGGACGGTGTGCGCCCGAACCCCGGCCCGCCGCCGCGTCCAGACCCGACGTTACCGGACCCCTATTACTCCAAACAAAGTAATGAGCAATTGGCCCAGGGGCTTCTGGATAATTATGGGGCGTTCAAGGGCCGCTGGCCTTCACGCAGTGTGACGCCCCAGAGCGTGCAGAAAATGGCCAATCGACCGTTGACCGGCAACCCCTCCCTGGACCCGAATATCCGACTGGCGAAGGAACTGTTGCGGCGTCCCGGTCTGATGCAAGCGCTCGATAGAAATGGCAGTACGGGGGCATTGGATGGCCGTTTGTCCAAGGACGACATCAGTAGCGTTGTTCGTTCCGATAACCCGTTGAAGTTGAATAACGACAAGCAACTCGTGCGAGAAATGCTGACCCATTTCAATTCGCTGAAGGGCGGCTACTTCAGCAGCACGATCAAGCTCCGCGAACTCAGCGCACGTGCGTCGCAAGCGTTGACCGGCAACCCATTCAGCGACCATCTCACCCAGCTGTCGAGGGAAGTGATGGCCCGTTCGGACCTCAGGTCGATGATGGACAACGTTGACAGTTGGCGTCGCGATGGAAAGATCTCTCAGCAGGAGTTGTACCAACTGCTTCGTTAGGCGTGGGGCGGCCCTCTGTCGCGGACTGCGCGGCAGAGGTTGGCAAACGCGTGGTACAGGAAATACAGATCCACCCGCAGGAACCGTTTTCAAAAACGCACCACAGAGTAAATATCCACCGGTCATTGACTACCGATGGGGGCCTTCATCTACCGGATTAGGTCTGGACCATGAACTCGACATCATTTGAATCCCGTCACTCCCAGTACGACGTCTCGGCAATGGCTACGCTTGCGCAACAGCCAGAGACCCCGGGAACGTCCCAGCCACAGGGGCTTAACCTCACATCCTCGCCTAAGTTCAGCTTCAAGGCGCCCACCGCCGAAGATTTTGACAAAGGCTCTCGAGCGATCACTGAGGAGCCAGGGTCCAATCCTTTGCTCTGCCTATTTGCCAACCTTTGGCACAAGTTGTCCAGCCGCTAGTGGGCTGTTCCACGCCAGGAATGGTCCGGCCAGGTGCGCGGGTTACAAATGCTCAAGATTCACTGGGGTAAGTCCGGGGTTTTGGACGGCAGTCTTCGGAACCATTGTTTTCTGAGCACCACTCAATCGGTGCTTGTGCCATGTTGATTTCGAGTCGGTTTTGCGGATCAGGTAATCAAGGCCCAGGCTACGAAAATCTAGATAGGGTAGAGGTGAATCATGGCGGAAATTGTCAATAATCTGGGCCGCACGCAAATAGCGGCATTAAATGCACCGAACAATCCCTCAGCAGGTGCGGGTAATGGTCAGTTTCGCCATGAGGTAGATAACCGAGCATTGGGTAAGCCGTTGCCAGCGTTGCAGACATTCAACACCCGTTTCGCGAACGGCGCCGATCGTCACTTTGACGGCCAGAACCTGTATGGAGGCATGTCGAAGGTTGGGAACCCCTTTGTCAGCTCAGACGACCACTTGCTGGCGACCGACCTCAAAAACAACCTGCAATTACTGGATGCCTTCAAGAAAGATGGCCGACTGACCCAGGGATCTTTGCAGGAAATAGCCAAAGAAGAACCCAGCAGCAGCAAGGTGTCGGAGCGCACCATCATGTTGGCGCGAGAGATACTCAACCGTCCCCGGCTGAACGATGCCATTGTTGCCAAAGGCGGTGAAATCACCCATGAAAGCCTTGCCAAAGCGGGCGACTCACAGATCGGCAATACCAACCCCAATATCCAGAGCGCCGATCCGTTCCATGCGAAAACCGATGCGCAGGTCGTGCAGGCATTCAGGGGGAAATTTGATGATTGGCGGGACAAGTCGGAAGACTTCAGTGCCTTTTTTGGCTCAGAAAAACACCGGTACGTGAAAAGGGAAACGATTGCCGAGATCAGCAAGGACCCTAACGTAACGGACAACAACGGTGAAGCTGTACGGGATCCGCGCACCGGGTTTCCGTTGAAAAAATACACTGAGCAAGAGGTGTACCTGGCCAAGAATCTCACGGAGCGACCCGGGTTAATGGACTCTCTGGACAGTCACAAGGCCAATGGTTTCAGCCTGTTCGGCAGCCGTAACGACGATGGGTGGTTGAAGAACTACAGCCTTGATCGCTGGCTGCAAGAGGACAAGCAAGAGAGGGGAATTTAAAGACGCTCAAGGGGCACGAGTTGCTTGAAATACTCAAGCCGCTCGTGCTGCTTAACGTTCATACCCGCAGTATTTTTCCACTCACCGCCACCGCTGCCAGCAACCCCGCGATCAACAGGAAGGCCGTAGCGAGGCTGCTGCCATGGGCGATGAACCCGATCAAGGCCGGCCCGGCCAATATCCCCGCATAGCCCAGGGTGGTAATGGCCGGCACGGCAATGTGCTCTGGCATGACGTTCTGTTTGCCGACAGCGGTATACAGCACCGGGACGATATTCGAGCACCCGGCACCTACAAGCGCATAACCCAGCAAGGCCATTTCCCAAGCCGGTGACAAGGTGGCGAGGAATGTGCCGACCGCTGCCAGTGCACCGCCGGCCACAATCACCCGAGTAGCGCCCAGCCGGCGCACGATGGCGTCACCGGTCAACCGTCCGAGCGTCATGGTCAAGGCAAAGGCTGCGTAACCCAAGCCTGCATAGGCTTCGTCCAGGCCGCGCTCGGCACTGAGGAACACCGCGCTCCAGTCGAGCACTGCGCCTTCGGCCAGAAACACAATAAAGCACAGGCAACCGATAAACAGCACCACGCCACGCGGAACGGCAAACGCCGGGCCCGAACTTTGACTGCCGTACGGCAGCAGGTGCGGTGCCGCCTTGAGCAGTGCCGCCAGCGTGATGACGATCACCACCAGGGTAGCCTGCAGTGGCGAAAGGCCCAACCCGAGCAATCCCGAGACCCCCGCCGCGCCGATAATCCCACCCAGGCTGAACAGCCCGTGAAAACCGGACATCATCGTCTTGCCACTGGCACGTTCGACGATCACGGCCTGCAGATTGACGGTGGAATCCACCGTGCCTAAACCGGCACCAAACAGGAACAAACCCGCCATCAGCAACGGAATCGAACTGACCGTCGCCAACACCGGCAAAGCCAGGCAGATCATGATCGTCCCGGCACTCAGCACGCGTCGGCAGCCAAAGCGCGATGCCAAGGCGCCCGCTGCGGGCATGGCAATGATCGAGCCGACGCCCAGGCACAACAGCAGCAGGCCCAGTGTGCCTTCACTCAGTTCGGCACGGGCTTTGGCATACGGCACCAGCGGTGCCCAGGCGGCAATGCCGAAGCCGGCAATGAAGAAAGCGATACGGGTCGACATTTGCTCCAGCCGCCCGGGAACCACGGGCGCTGAGGTGGAGATGGCAGTCATGAAAAGTCCTTGGTTTGGCGTTCAACGAACGATGTCCGGCGCGACATCCTTGCATATCAGGCGTTGGTTCGCGAGCGGGGTTCCCTTGGCGTTTTGCCGGGCGTGAATTTTATTTTTACACACTTGGAACGGCTGGGCAGTTTGCAGCCACGTAAGAAGTATCGGGTGTGTAGGAGGCGGCCTGGAAGGTGCGTAATCTCCGTGAGGGCTTTTGAACCCCTTCGTGCTCACGGTGATTACCACCTTCCAGGCCGCCTCCCATTGTCGGTAGGTTCTGTAATACGCTGTTGCCTGAATGTGCAGGCAACCAAACGGACGACCCGATGAAGCTGTTCAGGCAAACCACGCTATGACCCTGTTCTACGATGCCCGCGGCAACGTCTATGGCGTGGTCAGCCCAGCTTTGTTAAGAAACAAGGGCATTGAGGTGCCCGACAGCGCGGCGTTGGCCGCGCGTACTCGCAGTCGTTGGACGGCATCGGCCGTCGCTTCCGAATGCGGCTGGGGCGCGATACCACGCCCGGCTGATGCCAAGGCGCATCGCTGTGATGGTTTGTTGGTCGGGCCGTTCCAGGCCGAGCCGCCGTTTGACCTGTTGATCGTTAACACGGATGGCTCTTTGGCCGAGCGCAGCGGCAATGGCTTGACGATTTTTGCCCAGGCACTGACCGAACAGGCCCTGATGACTGACGCCTGTGAATTGCGCGTACACCACGACAAAACGGATGCGGTATCGCCCGTCGCCACTCGGGTGGAGCCGTCCGTTCGTGAGGACGTTGCGGGGTTCTGGCTTGAACTGGGGTTGCCCACGTTCGGACCCTCGGCGGTGGGGGCCCAAGGGGTTGATCAAGCCTTTCTGGAGGGGGCCGAACTGAGCCACATCAATGAGCTGACGGCGATCAACCCTCAGTGGGCCACCAGTCAATTTGTACGGGTGGGCAACCCCCATTGTGTGACGTTGGTCGAGCGGGTGTCGGTATTGCCCGACAACGCACAAATGCAGCAGCCCGCCCTGTTCGAAGCCTTGAAGGCGATTGCCTTTGCACCTCCCGCAGGCGGCGGGCAACCCTGTGCGGCTGGGGTCAACCTGCAATGGGCGGCGCGAGAGTCCCGCGATCGACTCATCGCGCGGGTGTTCGAACGCGGAGAGGGGCCCACTGCGTCTTCCGGAACCAGCGCCAGTGCCGTGGCATGCGCGGCATGGCGTGCAGGCTGGGTTGAGAGCGGTGATATTGCCGTGGTCATGCCTGGTGGCATTGCGCCAGTGCGCTTGCACACTCAGGACAAGACGTTGCTGAGCGTCAGTCTGTTCGGTGCAGCGCGGCTGCAAGGGTGAGGTTTCTTAACGGCTGACGCTGTGATTTGGCGTCGGCTGTTTCTCTGTTAGTTAGTTATCGTGACGAACTTTAATGTAGGGCATTTCTTATGACTAAGAAGTGGCGCATTGCCTCGTTTTTTCATTTGGTAAAAGACACTTCCAACTTCTTCGTACGAAACTTCTTTTTTATTTTTGCGCGGCCGATTCTTCCCCGTAATCGCTAAGCTTTGAGGCGTTCAGGCGCTTTTTTCTCGGTCACTTATTCTTTAGCGAGAGAGAGTATTTCAGAGCGGTCATTCATTAGCGGCGGGTAACAACGGATGGTTAACGCGTTTGTTTCGTCACGTTTCAAACTTATTCTTCCACGCATAAATATCGACTTCCAAGTGCTGGCATTCAACGGCAGCGAGGTCCTTGATCAAGCGTTTTTCATCCACGTACAGGTCGTGAGTGAAAACCCCTCCCTAGCGCTGGAGACGTTGCTCCACCAACCCGCCTACCTGGATTTCGGTGACGCGAACGAAGGCCTGCATGGGCATATCTACGCGATAGGCCGAGATGACCCAGGTCAGCGCACCACGCGCTACCACCTGACCCTGGCACCTCGGCTGGCCTATCTTGCGCATCGGCGCGACCAAAGGATTTTCCAGCGGCGCAGCGTGCCGCAGATCATCGCCGCCGTCCTCGAACAGCATGGCATTCTGGCGGACGCCTACGTGTTCGAGCTGGGCCCCGTGGTTTATCCGCCGCGCACGTTCTGTGTGCAGTACGCGGAAAGTGACCTGCACTTCATCCAGCGGCTGTGTGAAGAGGAGGGCATTCACTACCATTTTCGTCACAGCACGGACGCTCATCTGTTGGTGTTCGGTGACGACCAGACGGTGTTTCGCCGCTTGCCGGTGCAGCGCTATTACCCGGCTGGCGGGCCGCAGGCCGAAACGCAGGTTATCCAGCGTTTCGAGGTGCGTTTGGGCACACGCAGCCAGGCGACGGTGCGCCGCGATCATGATTTCGAACACCCTTCGTTGCTTCTGCAGGACACCGCCGGTTCTGCTCCGGCGCATCCTCTTGAGGATTATCACTACCCAGCAGGATTCAGCGGCCATGTCCGGGGTAAGCGCTTGGCGCGGCGGGGGTTGGAGCGTCACCAACGTGACCGTCTTCGGGCATTGGGCAGGAGTGATCAACCCGCGCTGCGCAGTGGACATTTTCTTGAATTACGCGATCACCCCGACCCGTCCTGCAACGATTTGTGGCTCATCACTTCGGTGCGTCACGAGGGGTATCAACCGCAGGTGCTGGAGGAGGCTGCGCCCGCGACTGACCGGTTCCTGGGGTATCGCAATCGCTTCACGGCGACCCCTTGGCAAGCGGTACATCGACCGTCCCTCAAACATCCCAAGCCGAGCATCCATGGCAGCCAGACCGCAACCGTGACCGGGCCGCCCGGAGAGGAGGTGCATTGCGACGCTTATGGCAGGGTTAAGGTGCGCTTTCACTGGGACCGCCTGAATACGTCGGATGATACAAGCAGTTGCTGGGTCCGGGTGGCGTCCGGATGGGCCGGTGACGGGTTCGGTGCAACGCTGATTCCGCGTGTGGGCATGGAGGTGCTGGTGACCTTCCTGGAAGGGGACCCGGACCAACCGTTGATCAACGGTTGCCTGCCGAATGCGTCGCACAGGTCGGCCTATCCCCTCCCGCAGCACAAGACCCGCAGTGTCTTGCGCAGCTGCAGTTCCCTCGGCGGCGCGGGCGCCAATGAGCTGTACCTGGAGGACCGCCGTGGCGAGGAGTTGATTTATCTTCGCGCACAGCGGGACCTGGAGCAGCAGGTCGGCCATGACAGCCGGTTGGAGGTGGCGGGCGAACGCCGGGAAGTCATCCAGGGTATGAGCACCACTCACCTGGGCAGCGAGGAGCATCGCCAGGTCACGGGTGATCGCAGCGTCGTACTCAAGGCCAGCGATCACCTCGAGGTACACGGCGATAGCCGGACCCACGTTGGCCAGACTTTGTTCGTCGAAGCGGGGCAGCAGCTTCACCTCAAGTCCGGTGCCAGCCTGGTGATCGATGCCGGGGCGCAACTGAGCCTCAAGGCGGGCGGCGAGCACCTGGTCATCCAGGCGGGGGGCATCTTCAGCAGTCGGCCCATCACCCTGGGCGGTTCACCCTCCGTGACCCGAGCGGCGAATGCGTTAGCGGCGGCCGACAGGCCAGCGATCTCCGTGGTGCAAGGCACCCTCATGAACCTGGCCAGCCAACTGGGGGCCGACTACTGCCCGGTGTGCGAGCGCTGCCGCGAAGGCCTGTGTGATCTGCCGGGGAGGGCTGCTTGATGCAGAACATGCCAGGCCAATGGATGGATCAACAGCATCAGGCAGGACATCGGTTGTGTTTGATCCTTGAGGGGCAGCATGAAGCCTGTCAGCCACTGCTGGCGATGCGCGATGTTTCACAGTATCGCAGCCTCTACGCCGAGACCGACTTGGCGGAACTGGCGGGGCAAGGCCCAGTGATTCTGTTGCTGGAGCAGATGAACGAGCCTGCATTGCTCGGCCTTTTGCAGCAGCCCGAGAACAACTGGGGCTGGCTGGGCAGCCTGCCAAGCGAAGACCTGTACGTCGTGACTCGGCACTGGCGTGACAGGCTGCTGGTGGGCCCGGAAGGTGCGCAATCGATGTACCGCTTTCACGACAACCGCACCCTGGCACGCGCACTGGCCTATCTGCTCGTGGAACATTGGCCGCAATTCCTCGGCCCGTTGTTCAGCGTTTGCTACTGGCACGAAGGGCGCTGGCGCACGGCTGACAACCCGGCCCCCGGTGAACATCCGGTGCCCAACCCCGCGCCTTGGCTGAACACCCCCAACCCGAACGCTGAAGCCATCCTGCAGGCCAATATCCTGCGTTACCTGTTGACCGAGCACAGTGAAGACCTGGTCGTGTTAGCGGAATTCCAGGACCCGAGAATCTGGCTGGCGCAGGTATTGGAGCAGGCTCGCACCTGGCAGTGGCGAAGGCCCGAGCAACTGGAGTTTCTGGTGGTACGACGGTTGGAGGAGGCCACACGGGGCACCGTCGTTCAGTGGGGGCCGCGGGTTGGGGAGGCACCGGGAGAGCATTTTGAACGGGTGGCAGCCCAGTGGGAATTGATAGGAGGAAAAAATGGCTAGGCGAAGGTGGGGCGTGTTGATTGTGCTGGCGATGATAGGGCTGGCGGGGTGCGTGAGCAAACCGGTTGAACGGTTTACGTTGGAGGTGGATTTGCCGGCGGAGTTTCGCTTCATCGGCGGCGCCAACTATGGTCCCGCGACTGGGGAAACGTGCACTTTGCCGAGACGTCGAGGCAAAAGGCCCGAGAGGAAAATCTTTATTGCGCGTTACAAACCGGTGGCTGAACGCGTGAGTTTTGAGCTACCGCTGACGGAGATCATTGAAGGGTGCCCTACGGTTTTGCGCAGTGTGGATTTTAGAACGTATGCGAAGTGGGGGACTCGATATTCAGACGTCGGGGGAGACCTGGCAGGTTTCTCAATCACAGATCCCTCGAACGCCGATATACCTGGGATGCCAGATTCGGGCGTTCAGGAATTGCACAAGCAATGTCAGTGGTTGTTTCGGACGGCGGGGCCGCAACACGCGATCATCAAGGTTCTTTCATGCAAGGCTTTTGAGGTGGCCCGTCAACCACACGGACAGGGATCAGGACACGTGGTGCAGCGGGATCAGTTGCCGGGAAAGACACTCAGGGTGACGCTGACTTTAATTGACGAGGAAGAACCGTATTTTGACGGTACCTGGGTGGCAGTACCTGGCGGATGGAAGCGTTGTAAAGGTAGCAGCTTTGAAGACCTTTACGCGTTTTGCAACGGTAATACCACCGACTTTAAGCCTATAAAAATGCCCGATGGTCGCATCTGTGATGTCTACCCATCGTGCAAGTAACAAGGAGCAAACTCATGATGTTGGACGCACGGAAGCAACCTTTTTTCAGTGATAACAAGCCGGCTTGTCCATTGCGCGGGCATTGGGTGAGTTTTTGCCTGGCAGATGAACTCGGCGTTGGGACGGCCTACGGTGGATTGCCTTACACCCTTCACGATAGCGCGGGGCAAGAATACAAAGGCAGGCTGGACGGAAATGGATTCGCCACACTCAAAGATATTTACTGTGGGCCTGTGGCCCTTGTTTTTGACGACCTGTATTCAGGAACGGAGCCGTTGTATCAGCAACTGATGTCGCGCCGAGCTTACAAGCTCCCTATCACCGAGCTTCAAATTCGGGCGGAACACACTCGATTTGCTCGCTCCGACGGTCGGCGTACCGAGGGGGATCCGGCTCAACCAACAACCAGTCGGTTTTATCAAGTTGAAGTTCGCGACTTGGTCCGTCATGTCGCCCACTTGCCACCGGTTGCGCAGCGAACTCATCAACCCCAGCGGCACGCGTTAAAGATGCTGGCGGACCTTGGCTTCGGGCCGCCCCAATCGACCTTGGCGGGGATCGTATTATTTCCCAACATCCATACCGTCCTGGAGGTTCGGCCACTGCGAGCGTTGCGTCCGATGCTTTCAACCGAAGACAGCTTCTGTGCCTTGAACCTGTATCAGCTGGCGTTGATGGCCACCTTGAGTTATTGCAATTTCGGCCAGGAGCCACCTCAACGGCCTCGGGACGCAGTTCGATTCCCCTTCGACCCAAGCGTCGGTCATTTTTTTGCTGAAAAGCTCTCGGGTTATCACGAAGCCTGGCGAGTCGATGCAGACCAACAGCAACGGTTCTATCCGCTCTACGAAGAGGTCCCGTATTCCCGGCGCTTCGAGATTTTGCCTTTCGATCCCACGCTGTACCCCCAAAACCGACCGGAATTGGCGGAGAAGCAGGAGCACCCCGCGAGTTTGCATTTTTTTGATGATGAAGAATTTGGTACTGACACGCAGGCATTTATCAGTCATCACGATGAGGTGATCCTGATTGCGGTACGGGGTACTGCCAGCGCTGCAGATGGGCTACGGGATGCAGACGCTCATCAGGTGGCTTTCGCCGAGGGTATCGGCAAGGCGCACGAAGGGTTTTATCAGGCTTATCGGGCGATGCGTGATTTCGTGCTGCATTACCTCACTCAGTTTCACACCGGCCAACGAATAATCATCTGCGGCCACAGCCTGGGTGGCGCAATCGCTTTGCTCTTGGCAGAAGGCCTGCGCCGAGCGCCGGAGGGGAACTACAACATCCTCCTCTACACCTACGGTGCCCCGCGCGCCGCCGACTCCGAATTCACCCTCGGTGCCTCAAGCCTGGTCCACCACCGCATCGTCAATCACAACGATCCAGTCCCCAGCGTCCCGGCTCCGTGGATGAACACCACCGCCAAACTCTGGATCCCCGGCGCCGTTACACTCTTCAGCGCCCCCGCGTCCGGTGGCCTGTTGTTTGCGGCCGGCCTGGTACGTTTCGGTGGCAATCCCTACCAGCACCATGGCGAACAGCAACACTTCATGCCGATCATGCTCGCAGATGGCACGCATTCTTCAGTGTTGTGGAAACCCGGTTGTGAGTCCATCCAGGAAGCCGGCTGCAACCGAGCGTTGCAACTCCACGGTGACATGCCTGACCGTGACAATCTGCTGAAACAGCTGTTTCAGGCCAATCAGCACTTCATGACCGCCAGCTATATCCCAGCCGCCTGGGCGACGCTACGTCGGTGGCAACAAACCCAGGAAAGCAGCGGGCCCTTGGTCACACCGAGAGAATTTGAACGGCTCGATCACGCACTCGAAACCATGCGCCAGCAACTGCGCAACAAACGCCGCGAACTGGTCCGCCTGAAGCCCGCCAACGATCGGGGCTATGAGCACAACGAAGCCTTGAACGCCGAGATCGACCGCTTGCACACCAGTCGTGAGCGCCTTGCGACCCTGCGCTGGCGCCGTTTGGAAGCGCGTGATGTCTACGGCAGTCAAGCCCACAGCGCCAGCTTGCAACCGAGCCTCAGGCGCTGGTTCAGTCACCCTGAAAACCGCGAGCTGGCCCAGGTCGCCAGTATCCCTCCCGCCATGCCTGGCGAATGGGGGAGGGCGCAAACACTGGATATCGACTCGATTGCCTGAACAGAGCCTTTACACAAACTCCACCTGCGCCGGCTGACGTTTCATCAAGACCTTGCCGTTGCGGATCGAGTAAAGCGGCAGGCCCTGGCTACGGATGACCTCGTAGTCGCTGTCCGCCGAAAGGATCAGCAGGTTGGCTGGCCGTCCAGGCTCCAGGCCGTATCGTTCGCCCAGGGCCATGGCTTTGGCGCTGTTGTCGGTCACCAGGTCCAGCGCGCTTTGCAGGTTGCGGTAGCCAAGCATGTGGCAGATGTGCAAACCGGCTTCCAGCACCCGCAGGATGTTGCCGTTGCCCAAGGGGTACCAGGGATCAACGATGGAGTCTTGGCCGAAGCACACGTTCATGCCGGCCTCCAGCAGTTCGTTGACCCGAGTGACGCCACGGCGTTTCGGGAACGTATCGAAGCGGCCTTGCAGGTGAATGCTCTCGGTGGGGCAGGAAACGAAGCTGATACCGGAGTGCCCCAACAGGCGGAAGAGCTTGGCGCAGTAGGCATTGTCATAGGAGCCCATGGCGGTGGTGTGGCTGGCGGTAACGCGAGCGCCCATGTCACGGCTGCGGGCTTCTTCGGCCAGCACTTCGAGAAAGCGCGAATGCGGGTCGTCGGTTTCGTCGCAGTGCACGTCCACCAGGCAGCCGGTGCGTTCGGCCAGGTCCATCAGGAACTTCACCGAACTCACGCCCTGGTCGCGGGTGTACTCAAAGTGAGGGATGCCGCCGATTACATCGGCGCCGAGGCGAATGGCTTCTTCCATCAGTTCGCGACCGTTGCGGTATGACTCGATGCCTTCCTGGGGGAACGCGACGATCTGCAGGTCGATCAGGTGCGTACTTTCCTGGCGCACTTCCAGCATGGCCTTGAGCGCCGTGAGGTCCGGGTCGGTGACGTCGACGTGGGTGCGCACATGTTGGATGCCGTGGGCGGCCAGGGCCTGGATCGTTTTTTTGGCGCGGGTCTTGGTGTCTGCCTGGGTGATGGTGGCCTTACGTTCGCCCCAGCATTCGATGCCTTCGAACAGGGTGCCGCTCATGTTCCAGCGCGGCTCGCCTGCGGTCAGTGTGGCGTCGAGGTGGATATGGGGTTCGACGAAGGGCGGAATCACCAGATTGCCGGCGGCGTCCAGGTCGTCGGCCGCGGCAGTCGTTGTACCCGATTGGGGGGTGATGCTGGCGATCCGGCCATGTTCCAGGTGCAGATCATGCAGGCCTTCACGGTTGCGCAGGCGGGCGTTGATGATGTGCATGGGCAAGTTCCTCTTGGCTAAAAACAATCAGGCAGACAGCCGCCAGATCATCAGCGCAATGCCAATGTCCAGGCGGTCATAAGCGTTATCCAGCGTCAGGCCGCACAGGGCTTCGATGCGCTGGACACGGTGTGTCAGGGTATTGCGGTGCACGGCCAGCCGTTGGGCGGCGGCCACAAGGTTACCATTCTCGTGAAACCAGGCTTCCAGGGTCGGCATCAGGCTGGGGCCATGGTGCACGTCGTGGCGCAGTAATGGGCCGAGGCGTTCATTCAGGAATTGGTCGAGCAGGGCGCGATCACGCACACCGCTGAGCAGTTTGAGCACGCCCAGTTCGTCGTACATGCAGAGCCCGGCCCGCTCGCTGAAACGCCGCGCAGCGGCCAACGCCTGGCGCGCTTCATCCTGCGCCTGGGCCAGGCGTACCGGTGGGTGCGCGGCGGCGCTGAGGCCGATAAACAGTTTGAGCGGCGCCAGGCGCAGGTTCAGCGGGTTGAGCCAGTTGGCCAATTGCTGGCGGTTGGCCAAGGCGGCGACAGCGTCCGGCGCCGGCAGCAGCAGTGTCCATTGCCCGGCCCGTCCGAGTACCGGCAACCCGGCAGACACCTGACGCAAACGCCGACTGATAGCGTCATGTTGCCGCGCCAGCTGCGCCTCTACATAGGCGGCATCGCCCTGGGCAAACAGCCATTCGCTGCCTTCCAATTGCAGTTGCACAACCTGCCAGTGCCCGGCCAGCGACAGGCCCAATTGCACTGCACGATGCAGCAGCAAATCCAGGGATTGGTAATCGCCGGTCAGCAAGCGCTCCAACACATCGTGCCGCGAGCGCCCCAATTGCTCGGACTGGATCAGCGCCGAGCCAATGGCCTGGGTCACCAGCACCATTTTCAGCGAATAAGGCTGTTCGATCAGTGGCATGCCGGCGGCTTCGGCAGCCTCCAGCAAACGCGGGGGAATCGCCTGGATATATGCCGGCCCCGTGAGTATCACCAACCCAGCCACTTGGCGCTGACAGGCTTCATCCAGCAATTGCAGCAAGTTGGCTTCATCCCGTGGGTGATTGATCCCGGTCACGAACACCAGCTCGCCGCCCAAGACCCATTCGGCAATCCCGCTGTTCTCCGCGACATAGGGCCAGCGCACGGTATTATCCAGGCCAACGGCGCCGGCCCGCAGGCGCATTGATTCCAAGCCCGGCAGGGCCAGTACATCGGCAAGGCTCAGGCTCATGCGCGGGCGTCAGCCAGCGGCGCGCGCACCCGGAGTACGGCGGTGAGCACGATGTAGGTCAACGACGCAGCAACGATGCCCACCAACGGCGCGACCCAGGGCGAACTGAAGGCCAGCACCGTGCCCACCGCATACGCTACCAGCCCAGGCCAGTTGAACGCCGGCAGGCGAGCGTCGGCCAGGCGCGGATAGTGGCCGCGGTAACGGTAGAAGAAGTCCGCCATGATCACCCCGCCAATCGGTGGGATCACCGTGCCCAGCAGGATCAAGTAAGGCACCAGCAGGTCGTACATGCCAAGCAACGCCAGCAGGGTGCCGATCACCGCGCCGGCCAGGGTCACGGTCTTGCGCCGCTTAGTGCGCAGCAGGTTGCAGCCGGCCACCGCGAAGTTATAAATGGTGTTGTCCTGGGTGCTCCAGATGTTGAGCAGCAACATGGCCATCGCCGCCATGGCAAAGCCCTGCAGCAGTAACACTTCGACCACATCCGGTTGTTGATAGACGATCGCACCGTAGGCGCCGATCAGCACCATCAAGCCGTTGCCGATAAAGAAACCGATCAGGCTGGCCAGCACCGCCACCTTGGCCGAACGCGAAAAGCGCGTCCAATTGGTGGCCTGGGTCGCGCCGCTGACAAAGGTGCCGAACACCAGAGTGATTGCCGTGGACAAGTCCAATGCACCGCTCGGCACCACCGCCAACAACCCCTCCAGCCCGCCGACTTTCACGGTCGCCACCCACATCGACAGACACAGCAGGATGCCCATCGCCGGCACCGCGATGTAGGACAGAATCTCCAGCCCGCGATAACCAATATAGGCCGTGGCGCAAAACACTAGGCCAAACAGCACCATCAACGCCAGCACGCTGCCCTGGCTCAGTTCGAAATACTTGCCCAGCACCACGGCGGCCGTGGCGGTACCCCAGGCGTACCAGCCAATCTGGGTAAAACCGAGGATCAAGTCGCTGAGCTTGCTGCCCAGTTCGCCGAAGCAGAAGCGGCCCATCAGCACCGAATTCAGCCCGCTCTTGAACGCGATGTAACCCAGGCCTGCGGCGTAGATACCCAACAACAGGTTACCCAGGGCCACGACGCCGAGCATGTCGATAAAGCTGAACGCCACCCCCAGCTTGCCGCCGGCAAACATGGTCGCGGTAAAAAACGTAAAGCCCAGCAGCACCATGGCGGTCGACGCCAGGCCTTTGCGCGCATGCATCGGGACTTCGCTGAGGGGGTAATCATTGCCCGGTTCTTGCTGCGTCATGTGCCTTGCTCCCTGAATGAGTGACGCAGGCCTACTGCACCGTGCGTGCCAAACCGGCGGTAGTGACAGGCGCACGGTCGACGCTGTGCATCGTGCACACTATTTATAGCCAAACACGGGAGAAACGCAGGAAGAGTTGTACGCCGTGCCCAGTCGGGCACGAAAGCGGTGCAGCGGTGATACAAATTGGATCAGTCGAACAGCGTGTAGGTCGTCTCGCCGCGATGAAAGGCGAATGCCGCCTCCAGATCACTTTCGATGGTGCGCCCACGGGACAGCGGCGGCAGCGCATCGAGGCGGAAAAAGCCCACTTCCGTAGTCTCGAACCCCGCCATCGGTGCGCACTGATCCACCGGTTCACACAGGAAGTACAGCTTGTAGAAGTCCCGCACGTCCGGCCGATACAAGCCCTTGGCCTTGTGCGTGACGCTGTACAGCGCCCGCGCGGTGACCGTCAACCCGGCTTCCTCGCGAATCTCCTTGACGATGTTTTCCGCTGCCGACAAACCGATATCGGCATAACCGCCCGGCAACGCCCAGCAGCCATCGGTCAACTCGCGCACCAGCAGAATTCGGTCGTCCTCGATGATTGCGCCCCGTACGTCGATCATCGGTGTCGAATAGCGCTGGGCAAAGTCGGTGACTAACCCGGTGATGCGCTCCAAGGGCACATTGCCCAATTGCGCGAGCATGCTGTGGGCAATCTCGGCAATTTCTTCCAGGCGCTCGCGCTCGAAATCGTCGGTGCAAAAATGCAGGCCCGTGGAGGCCAGCGCCTGCAGGCGTTTGGCCTGGGCCAGCCAGGTGTTTTCCATGGGTTACTCCTGGAGTTGTTTGGTCATGTATACGCGGTGCAGGCCATGTTCTTCGGCCCGGTGGGTTTCGACATAGCCACGGCGCGTGTACAGCCTGATGTTCTCGGCCATGGTTTCATTTGTGTACAGGCGAATGGCGGCGAAGCCTGCGGCGAGCGCCTGTTGTTCGGCAAAATCCATCAGCAACCGCCCGAGGCCCAGGCCCTGGGCATCCGGGGCGACGGCCAGATTATCCAGCAGCAGTGCGCCATCAGCATCCAGCAGGATGATAAAACCCTGAACCCGCCCGGCATTCTCCAGCACGTG
The DNA here is from genome assembly GCF_900116845.1 of Pseudomonas sp. OV546. Taxonomy (NCBI): domain Bacteria; kingdom Pseudomonadati; phylum Pseudomonadota; class Gammaproteobacteria; order Pseudomonadales; family Pseudomonadaceae; genus Pseudomonas; species Pseudomonas sp. OV546. Next base: position 54,897 of record NZ_FPCE01000011.1, read on the forward strand.
TACGCCTCCGGCTTTCACTTGTTGGTGATAATCCTCCAGCATCGGCCCTGGCTTGCGGCCGATCCGTTCGATGTACGGCGAGTAGGCCGCCTGGACGATAGCCTCGATGGCAGCAACATCAGCAGCAGTGGCGAGGCGCATCATTGCAATGTGCTCCTTTGGACAGTCGATCAATCTGTCGGCGCTTCGAAGATCCCTTCGATAGGCCGTTCGAACACCTTGGCAATCTTGAACGCCAACGGCAAGCTTGGGTCGTAGCGGCCGGTCTCGATGGCATTGATGGTCTGGCGCGATACGCCAAGGCGCTCGGCAAGGTCGGCCTGGGACCAGCCCAGTTCCGAGCGTAACTGACGCATCAGGTTATTCATTGGTAGCGCCTTGTGCCGATGATCGTGGCCACGCACCAGACGCCACCCATGATCGGCCACACCATAAAGGCCGACAAGCGTGGGAAGCCGGCAGTTTCCAGGAAGCCGTAGCTGAAGGTCGTGAGCGCCGTGCACACAAACGCCACGGCCAGCGCGTCCAACTGGATCTTGCGGCCCATTTCATCCATGGCGTTCAGCCTGCGGATGATCGTAACCGCCATCGCGATCATCGGAATCACTGGCAGCAAGGCCAAGGCGATTTTTGCGGCGCCGTCGGACATGGACGACACATAGGCGCTGGAAATGACGACGCACAGCATGTACGCCAGCATTATCACCGCGAATTCCACCAGAAAGCGTTTGACCGACATGACCATCTCCACAAGTAAAGGGTGCTTTACATTAGGTTTGGGTTATTGCCGTGTCAAGGGTGCTTTACATTGGGGGTGGCAGACGTAAAAAACCACCCGCAGGTGGTTCTTCAACGCGCAATCGCTTACTCGCCGCGATAGATGCAACCGCTGGTGCAAGTCTCGTGGATGCGAATCGCACTGAGCTCAGGCAGCAGGGGTTTCAGCTCATTCCAGATCCACTTGGCCAGCACTTCGCTGGTCGGGTTTTCCAGGCCTGGGATGTCATTGAGGTAGTTGTGGTCGAGACGTTCATAGAGCGGTTTGAAAATCGCCTTGATCTCCGAGAAGTCGCGAATCCAGCCGGTATGGGGATCGAGGTCGCCGCTCAGGTGGATCGCCACCTTGAACGAATGCCCGTGCAGGCGCCCGCATTTATGGCCTTCCGGTACGTGGGGCAGGCGGTGGGCGGATTCGAATGTAAATTCCTTGAAGATTTCCACAGTGTTTTCAGCTCGGTCGGTGTCTGGCAGGCGGCGAGTTTAACAGCTTGATCCCTTGGCGCGCATACCGTCCCTCGCTGTATAGGTATCTACACGACTCGGGGTATGGCGCTGGACCTGTGTTGAGGGAGCTTGCTCCCGCCGGCGGCCTGACAGCCTATCGCTATCTACCTGTAACCCCGCGATCCAAATGTGGGAGGGGGCTTGCCCCCGATAGCGCTGTGTCAGTCGATTCATCAGGCGACTGATTCAGCGCCATCGTGGCCTCGGTATCTACACAATTCTGGGTATGGCGCTGGACCTGTGGCGAGGGAGCTTGCTCCCGCTGGCGGCCTGACAGCTGACCGCCATCTAACTGTAACCCCGCGATCCAAATGTGGGAGGGGGCTTGCCCTCGATAGCGGTGTGTCAGTCGATTCATCAGGTGACTGATTCAGCGCCATCGGGACATCGGTATCTACACAATTCTGGTTATGGCGCTGGACCTGTGGCGAGGGAGCTTGCTCCCGCTGACGGCCTGACAGCCGAGCGCCATCTAACGGTTAGGCTGCGATCCAAATGTGGGAGGGGGCTTGCCCCCGATAGCGCTGTGTCAGTCGATTCATCAGGCGACTGATTCAGCGCCATCGGGGCCTCGGTATCTACACAATTCTGGCTATGGCGCAGGACCTGTGGCGAGGGAGCTTGCTCCCGCTGGCTGCCTGGCAGACGACCAGGATGTTGGATCAGACCGGGTACATATCCGTTATTTGGGTAACGGCCACTATGGGTTCCGCTTTTACAGCGGGTCACTTTTGGAAGAGCGCCAAAAGTAACCAAAAACGCTTCGCCCCAACACTCGGCACCTCGCCTAGGCTCGGTGTGCCCGTAATCCGACAGGGATTTGGGGGGCCGCCGCCACGCGCCATCCATGGCGCGGGGCGGCTAAACCGGCATCCCTGCCGGTTTACCCCCCAAATCCCTGTCGAATTCCGGCCAGCGTGTTTGACGGGGCGCCTGAGATCAAAAGCGAGATCAAGATCACGATCAAGAGCGGCTCGCTTCGCATCGTGGTTAGTGGTTGAGGGGCTGCACAGTTGTGTCGATAACGTTGGTTATCGCTGGTAAGCCGCCGTCTACAAGACTTGTAGTCTCTCGCCCAATGCACCGTTATCCGCCAATGCCAGAAACTCATCCCCTAGCCGCCGGCTTTCGCTCATCGCTGTCTGCCAGTATTTGTTGCGGCTTGGGTCGTCGCCCATGAAGCGCTTGAAGTCGCTGCGGTCCGGGAGTTTGCCGTGGGGCAGACGGGCGAGGTAGTCCTTGGATGGCGCCAGCAGTAACACGTCCTGCAGGCCCTGTGGATTGCTGCGCCGCCACGGCAGGCCCTTGTCGAACCAGCCGGGGATGACCCGGTCGGTGAAGTGCGGGTACAGCACGATGTCATCGCCGTGGTAGGGCAGGTCGAGGTGGTAGTCCAGCAGGCCGCCGTCGCGGTAGGTGCCGGCGCCCGCGCCGGGCAGGTCGCGCACGCCTTGCATGACCATCGGGATTGAGCCCGATGCCAGCAGTGCCTGGCGCAGGTTGCCCAGTTCCAGGGCCAGGAAGCGCGAGGGGAAATCCTTTAGCGGGTGCACGGGCGGGGCCTGGCGTGGGTCGTGGATGATCAGCCGTTCGAAGTGCCGCGACAGCCGCGCGCGGCCGCGCAGGTTGTCGGCGATTACTGAGGACAGGCCCAGCCCGAGGCGCCCACGGTGGTCATCGGCAAGCAGGCCATGGCTCTTGACCACCATGATGTTGAGGCGGTAGTCCGGGTTGTCCAGCACCCGTGCATCGCGGCCGGCCAGCAGGTCGTCGAGCATGCGCCGGCAGCTGTGGCTGACTTCGGCCATGGTCACGCCTTTGGCAAAGCGCTGTTCGTTATATAAGCGGCCAAGGTCCAGCAGGCCTTGCACCGGGTCGGGCAGGCAGGCGCTGGCAAACCGCCAGGAACCGATGGACGCGCCGATCAGCGCCCGCTCGCGTGGTGCGCGGGGCAGCCAGTCGCCGAACAGCGCCAGGTCCAGGCCCTGGATACCCAGCGCCTTGGGGCCACCGGCCGCGCCGGGCAGGATGCCGACATCGGCAGGCTTGAGGCCTTGCTCGCAAATCCGGGCAAAGGCGCGTTTGCCGGCCTTGAGGGTCAGGGCGGGAAACTTGATGTGGATGGCTGTCATACCGGTCTCTGTTGAAGCGAGCGGGGCAGTATAGAAAATCTCGCGGGATGAGGGAAAAAGGCCTGGGCTGGAATTGCCATGGTGGCAATTCAGTTTCAGTTAAGTTGCAGCGCGTACGGTGGCTGGCGTAGGAAAACATCCTGTAACGGAGACTTATCATGAAGCGCCTCACCGCTCTGGTTGCCGCCGGTATCATCGCTCTCACGGCGACCCAGGCCCGAGCCGTGGACCCCGACAAGCCACTGAAAGTGCCGGCCACTGTTACTATTGTCGCCTTTGATCAACTGGAAGCGGCGGCCCTGGCCCTGCACCCCGGTTCAACACTGCTGGATACCGACCTGGACGAGGCCTATGGCAAGTACGTCTACGAGGTCGAATTGGAAGATGCCCACGGCATCGAATGGGATGTTGAATTGGACGCGCTCACCGGGCAGGTTCTCAAGAATCATCAGGATACGTAATGAAGGTAAATTTACGCGCCGGCAGTCGCGTGGCGCTGGTGCTCATGGCATTTTGCTCCAGCTTGGCGGCCCGCGACCTCAATCAGGATGAAGCCTTGGCACTGCGCCAGCAGGGAATAATCCTGCCGCTCGAACAGCTGTTGCATCAGGCCATGGCGCGCTATCCCGGCTCACGCCTGCTGGAAGCCGAGCTGGAAAAGAAACACGGGCAATATGCCTATGAAGTGGAACTGGTGACCACCGACGGTGTGGTGCGCGAGATCAAGCTGGACGCGAGCACCGGTGTGCTGATCAAAGACGAGGAAGACTGATGCGCCTGCTGCTGGTGGAAGACAACGTACCCTTGGCCGATGAACTGTTGGCTGGCCTCCAGCGCCAGGGCTATGCCGTCGATTGGCTGGCCGACGGGCGCGATGCCGTTTACCAGGGGCGAAGCGAGCCCTACGACCTGATCATTCTCGACCTTGGCCTGCCCGGCCTGCCTGGACTCGAGGTGCTGGCACAGTGGCGTGCCGCCGCGTTGGCAATCCCGGTGCTGATTCTCACCGCCCGCGATTCCTGGGCCGAGCGCATCGAAGGGCTCAAGGCCGGCGCGGACGATTACCTGGCCAAACCCTTTCACCCTGAAGAGTTATACCTGCGTATCCAGGCGTTGTTGCGCCGTTCCCATGGCCAAACTAACCAGCCCACGTTGCAAGCCGCCGGCCTGCACTTGGATGAAGGCCGCCAGTGCGTGTTGCGCGATGGCGCCGAGATCCAGCTGACCGCCGCCGAATTCCGCCTGTTGCGCTATTTCATGCTGCACCCCGAACAGATCCTGTCGAAAAGCCACCTGGCCGAGCACCTGTACGATGGCGAGACCGAGCGGGATTCCAATGTGCTGGAAGTGCACGTCAATCACCTGCGCCGCAAGCTGGGCCGCAGCGTGATCGAGACCCGGCGCGGCCAGGGTTACCGGTTTGGCGCCAACCCTGCATGAGGTCGATCCAGCGGCGCCTGAGCCTGGGCCTTATCAGTGTGATGGTGGTCGTCGGCGTGGTGCTGGCGCAGACCAGCCTGTGGTTGTTCGAAGCCGGTTTGCAGCGCTACCTGGAAGCTGGTCTGCGCAACGATGCCGAAAACCTGCTGGTGGCTCTGGTGCGCGGACCCAACGGCGTGCAGCTGGATGAACAACGCCTGTCGCCGGCCTATCAGCGGCCGTTTTCCGGGCACTACTTCCGCATCGATTTTGCCGAGACCCACTGGCGCTCCCGCTCCTTATGGGACCAGGAACTGCCGCGCCTGCCCGAGATCGGGCTCAAGGGCAATCTGCAACTGGGCCCGGAAGGCCAGCAATTGCTGGTGTTGCGTTCGGACTACAAACGCTTCGGCCAGTCGATTTCCATCAGCGTGGCCCAGGACTACACCCCGGTGCGTGAAAGCTTCCGCCTGATGCGTCAGATCGGCCTGGTGCTGGGGTTGGCGGCGCTGCTGCTGGTGTTGGTCCTGCAGCGGGTCACCGTACGCCGCGCATTGCGCCCGCTGGAAACCGCCCGCAACCAGATCGCCCAACTGCAGCAGGGCCAACGTTCGCAGCTCGACACCCAGGTACCGCTGGAGCTGGAGCCGTTGGTGGCGCAGATTAACCACTTGCTGGCCCACACCGAAGACAGCCTCAAGCGCTCGCGCAATGCCCTCGGCAACCTTGGCCACGCGCTCAAAACCCCGTTGGCAGTGCTGTTGAGCGCGGCATCGAGCGAAGCGCTCAAAGATCGTCCTGAGGTGAGCAAACTGTTGCGTGACCAGTTGGAGCAGGTGCAACAACGCCTCAACCGCGAACTCAACCGCGCCCGCCTGGCGGGTGAAACCCTGCCCGGTGCGTTGTTCGATTGCGATAAAGAACTGCCTGGCCTGCTCGCCACCCTGACCATGATCCACGGCGAGCACCTGGACCTCAGCTACCACGCTGCGCCCGGCCTGCAGTTGCCCTGGGACCGTGAAGATCTGTTGGAACTGCTCGGCAATCTGTTGGACAACGCCTGCAAATGGGCGGACGCCGATGTGCGCCTGAGCATCATCGAGACTGAGCACAGCTACCGGTTGGCGGTGGAAGATGACGGTCCCGGCATCCCCGAAGCGCAGCGTGACCAGGTGTTCAGCCGTGGCGCGCGCCTGGATGAACAGATAGACGGCCACGGCCTTGGGTTGGGGATCGTGCGGGACATTGTCGAGGTGTGGGGCGGGGTGTTGCAGTTGCACGAAAGTGAGTTGGGTGGGCTGAAAGTGCTGATCGAATTACCCCGTGGGAGGGGGCTTGCTCCCGATGTCGGTGTGTCAGCCAACGCCTCTATCGACTGATTCATCGCTATCGGGAGCAAGCCCCCTCCCACTGTTGATCTGCGTCAGGTCAGGTGGCGTGCAGTCGCTCAGACGCGGAACTGGTCCATTAACCCCTGTTGTTGATTCGCCAGGCTGTTCAACGCCTGGCTCACCCTGGCCGACTCATTCGCCTGCTCCGACAGCGACTCGGTCACATCGCGAATGGTCGCCACGTTGCTGTTGATCTCCTCGGCCACCGCGCTTTGTTCTTCGGCGGCGCTGGCGATTTGCAGGTTCATGTCGCTGATCACTGTGACCGCATCGCCAATCTGACGCAGGGCAGTCACGGCCTCGCCGACTTGTTCGACGCTGCCCTGGGCCTGGCGATAGCTGTTACCCATGGCGCCGACGACATCGACGGTGCCGCTTTGCAACTGCTCGATCACCAGGCGGGTTTCTTCCACCGATTCCTGGGTGCGTTGCGCCAAGTTGCGCACTTCGTCGGCCACCACCGCAAAGCCACGGCCGGCCTCACCGGCGCGGGCGGCTTCGATGGCGGCGTTGAGGGCCAGCAGGTTGGTCTGCTCGGCGATGCCGCGAATCACTTCCAGCACCGAATCGATCTTCTCGCTATTGGCGGCCAGGCCTTCGACTTGGGCCATGGCGGTGCTCATGTCCGCCGCCAGGTGGCCGATGTTGGCGGTGGTGCGGTCGATCACGGTCAGGCCGTCGCGGGTCGCCTGGTCGGCTTCGCGGGCCGCTTGCGCCGCCTGCGCCGCGCTGCGCGCCACGTCCTGGGCGGTGGCGCTCATTTCGTGGGAGGCGGTGGCCACCTGATCGACCTGGCGGTACTGCTGTTCCATGCCGGCGCTGGTTTGCGTGGCAATGGCGGCGGACTGGTCGGCGGTGCCACGGGCGTCCTGCACCGAGCGTTTCACCTCGGCGATGATCGGTTGCAGCTTGTCGAGGAAACGGTTGAACCAGCCGGCCAGTTGGCCCAGCTCATCCTGTTTGTCGTAGGCCAGGCGGCGAGTCAGGTCGCCTTCGCCGCTGGCGATGTCTTCGAGCATGTGTGCCACGCCGAGGATCGGCCGGGTCACACTGCGCGCCATCAGCCACACCAGGATCAGGCCGACCACGGCTGCAATCAGGCCCAGGCTCAGTTCCAGCAGGGTGCCCTTGGCATTGTCGGCATCCAGTTGGGCTTTCAGCGCTTCGGCGGGGGCCACCAGGACGTTCTCTGGCACGTCCAGCAACACGCCCCACGGTTTGCCCTCCGGAATCGGCGCAAACGGTGCCAGTACCTTGAGCTGATGGTCGCTGCGCAGGCTGCGGATCTGTGTACTGCCGGCCAGGGCGCTGATCAACTGCGCACCGTTGGTGGTGTCGACCTGGTCCAGGCGCTGGCTGAGTTTGCTCGCGTCCGGACTGTAGCCGGCGAGCAAGCCGGTGGGGCTGAGGATGCTGACTTGGGTCTGACCGTCATACAACTTCTGGCTGGCCTGTTGGCTCACGGCCTGCAGGCTGTTGAGGTTGATGTCCACCGACAACGAAGCGATGACGTTGCCATTGACCATCAGCGGGAAGACGATGCTGGTCATCAGCACGTTTTGCCCATCGATCTTGTAGAAGTAGGGCTCGATCACGCAGGGTTTGAGGGTCGTACGCGGGCAGGTGAACCAGGCGTTGGCCTTCTCGCCGCTGGGGCTGAGCTGGGTATTGGACATGTCGCTTTCCGGCAACGCCATCGAGGTCAGCTTGCCCGGCGTCGGTTGCGACCAGTACAGGGCGAAGCGGCCCTTGTCATTACTGCCCAGTTCGGCCTGGCCGGCGAATAACTCATCCTTGCCGTCCAGGGCGTTGGCTTCGAACACCAGGGATAAACCGAGCAAGTCCGGGTTGGCCTGCAGGGCGGCCTTGACTTGGCGGGTCAGGTCTTCACGGGTGTCGAAGGCGTCGAGGAAGCGCTTTTCAGCCTGCTCACGCAAAAACAGCACCTGGCGGGAAAAACCGTGGCCGTATTGGTAGGCGTCCATGAATTGGCGACGAATGCCCAACGCTTGCACTTCACCCTGCGCCTCGATGCGCGCCTGGGCGGCTTCATCCAGCATCTGCATGCTGGAGGCTTTGACCTGCTGAGAGCTCTGCGCCATGCGATACAACGAAAGACCCACCAGCAGGGTCACGATCCCCAGCAGGCACAGGCCGGCGAGCAGGGTGATTTTCCATTGAATAGAGAGCTGCCTAAGCGACATCGGAAATCCTTAACCTAAAATACAAACAGAGGCTCTGTATCGGCGGTTTCAGAGGTTTCTTTATTAAAACAGTCATCCTCACCACAGGTTTTTTGACATGCGGGCCCACCTGCTGCAAAGTGCGCGCCCTCTAATAAGACCTCCTTCAAGCCTGCACGCTGGCTGCCATCCGATGGCTGCCTGGGCGCGGGCATGCCTGTTTTTTATGTTTCTGCTTGAGGTAACCATGATTAACGCAGTCATTGCCGCGGTCGGCACCATGCTGGTGCTCAGCCTGTCCCGCGTGCATGTGGTCATCGCCATCATCGTCGGTGCCCTGGTCGGTGGCCTTACCGGTGGCCTGGGTATCGACGCCACGCTCAAAGCCTTCAATGGCGGCTTGGGCGGTGGTGCAACTGTGGCGTTGTCCTACGCCTTGCTCGGCGCTTTCGCCGTAGCGATTGCCAAATCCGGCCTGGCCCACGCCCTGGCCGACAAGGCGCTGCTGCTGGTCGACCGCCAGGAAGCCACCGGCGGCAGTCACGTCAAATGGCTGTTGATTGGCCTCCTGTGGGTGGTGGCGATTGCCTCGCAGAACATCCTGCCGATCCATATCGCGTTCATCCCGCTGTTGGTGCCGCCGCTGCTCTACGTGCTGACCAAGTTGCAACTGGACCGCCGCCTGATCGCCTGTGTGATGACCTTCGGCCTGATCACGCCCTACATGTTCCTGCCGGTAGGTTTCGGCAATATCTTCCTCAACCAGATCCTGCTGGCCAACGTGGCCAAGAGCGGGGTGGATATCAGCCAAGTCAACGTCACTCACGCCATGAGCCTGCCGGCGCTGGGCATGGTGGTTGGCCTGCTGGTGGCGGTGTTTGTCAGCTACCGCAAAAAGCGCGTGTACGACCTGGAGAAAATCGAGCGGGTCGAACAGGTCGCGGTGCAATACAACCCGCTGACCCTGCTGGTGGCCGGCGTGGCGATTGCCTCGGCGTTCATCATCCAACTGTGGCTGGACTCGATGATCATCGGCGCCCTGGCCGGGTTTTTGATCTTCTCGGTGTCGGGCATCGTGCGCTGGCGCGACACCGACGACCTGTTCACCGAAGGCATGAAGATGATGGCGATGATCGGCTTCATCATGATTGCCTCGTCGGGCTTCGCCGAAGTGCTCAAGGCCACCGGTGACGTGCGTTCGCTGGTGGAAACCTCGGCGGCGTTCATCGGCCATAGCCGTGGGGTGGGCGCGCTGCTGATGTTGCTGGTGGGTTTGCTGGTGACCATGGGCATCGGTTCGTCGTTTTCCACGGTGCCGATCCTGGCGGCGATTTTTGTGCCGCTGTGCGTGCAACTGGGCTTCAGCCCGGTGGCCATCGTGTGCATCGTCGGCACGGCGGGTGCCTTGGGCGACGCCGGCTCACCGGCCTCGGACTCCACCCTCGGCCCCACCTCCGGCCTGAACATCGACGGCCAGCACCACCACATCTGGGACACCGTGGTGCCGACGTTCCTGCACTACAACCTCCCGTTGCTGGCGTTCGGCTGGCTGGCGGCAATGACCCTTTGATCTTCTGACTTGTAGTGAGCGGGCTTGTCGAATCGTCGCACCGCCCGCGCTGGGGGGCGAAGCCGCCCCAAATAGATCCATCCCATTTTCTCAGGGAGACATCAGTGCCTGGTTTGGGGCGGCTTCGCCCCCCAGCGCGGGGCAAGCCCGCTCACTACAGATATCTCTTGTGCGGCCGATAGCTTTTCAAGTCGCCTAATAAGAGAGAAAAGCCATGCGTCTGAGCCTCAAGGCCAAAGTCCTTTCACTCGCCGTAGTGCCGGTGTTGCTGTTCGCCGTGGTCATCAGCCTGACCACCGTCTGGATCCTGCAGGGTCAGGCGCGCAACGAGGTGGAGGAAACCCGCCAGCGCCTGCTCAACGATGCCAAGGCCACTCTGCAAAGTTATGTCGAAGTGGCCATGACCACCATCAAACCGCTCTACGACGCGGCGGCCCCCGGTGATACCGCCGCGCGTACCGAGGTGGTCAAGCTGCTGTCCAACACCCGCTACGGCAAAGATGGCTACTTCTTCGGCTACGACTCCGAGACCATTCGCCTGTTCAAGGGCAACAGCCCCGACGGCGTCGGCAAGAGCTTCAAGGACAACCGCGACCCCAATGGTGTTTACGTCAACCGTGACTTGGTCAAGGTCGGCAAGGACGGCACCCACTACCTGCAATACAGCTCGACCCAGCCGGGGCAGACCGAACTGGTGCCGAAGATGGGCTACACCGAATACCTGCCCAAATGGGACATGGTCATTGGTACGTCGGTGAACCTGGATGGCATCGAGGCCCAGGTCGCCGTGGTCGAAGCCAAGGTTGAGAAACGCATGGAAGGCGTGCTGCTGAGCATTCTCGGCGTGGCCGTGGTGGTGCTGTTGGTGATCGCGGCCGTCGGTATGGTCATGGCCAATACCATCCTGCGCCCGCTGCACCTGATGAAAGCCAACCTCGACGATATCGCCGCCGGGGAGGGCGACCTGACCCGCCGCCTGGCCATCACCAGCCAGGACGAGCTGGGCGATCTGGCGGGCGCGTTCAACCGTTTTGTCGACAAGATCCACGGCCTGGTGCGCCAGATCACCGAGATGACCACCCAACTCACCGGCCTGGTCAGCCAGGTCTCCGATCAGGCCCAGCGCTCCGAGCAGGCCATGGAGCGCCAGCGCCACGAGACCGACCAAGTCGCCACCGCGATCAACCAGATGTCGTCCGCCGCGCAAGAAGTGGCGCGCAGCGCCCAAGGCGCTTCGGTGGCCGCCCAGCAAACCGATGCCGAAGGCCAGGCCGCCAAGCGCGTGGTAGACGGCAGCATCGCGCAGATCCATGCGCTGGTGAACGACATCCGCAGCAGCGGCGTGTCCCTCGACAGCTTGCAACAGGACGTGTCCTCCATCGTCAGTGTGCTCAGCGTGATCCGCTCTATTGCTGAACAGACCAACCTGCTGGCGCTCAACGCCGCGATCGAGGCCGCACGGGCAGGGGAGGCCGGGCGTGGTTTTGCGGTGGTGGCGGATGAAGTGCGCGCGCTGGCCAGCCGCACGCAGACCAGCACCCAGGAAATCCAGGGCATGATCGACCGCCTGCAAAAAGGCACCGAAGCCGCCGTGGACGCCATGCGCCGCTCCAGCGATGCTGGCGACGGCACCTCGGCCAAGGCCAACGAAGCCGGGGCGTCCCTGGACACCATGGCGCAGTTGATCGGCACCATCAATTCGATGAACGCGCAGATCGCCAGCGCCGCCGAAGAGCAGACCGCCGTGGCCGAAGAGATCAATCGCAGCGTGCATCAGATCGCCGTGGCGGTGGACAGCGTCGCCGATGAGACCCAACTGGGTGCCCAGACCTCGCGCAGCCTGGCGGATCTGGGTCAGCGTTTGGGGCAACTGGTCGGCCAGTTCAGGATCTGATCAGCCATAGCTTCAGCGTATGTTGGCCTAACGTTAATACGAATATACCTATCACCGCCCCTCAGTGAGACGTGAGCCCTTACCACAACAGGGGCTCATCTCATGTCACTTGCCGACCTTACCGACCCGCTTCAACGCCTGGCTGAACTCGATACCCACACGGTTTCCGATGCACTGGATTTCCTGCAACTGCCTGGCGCCGTACCTGCGGATCGCCTACGCCTTGGATGAGGGTTCGTTGCGCCAAGCCTGCGCGGCGATCCACCGGTTCTGCGTGGCGACCCGTTAGACGTCGCGCATCAGCAAACCAAAGCGCACGTCCATCTCGGCCGGAAGCGGCACATACACCGTGTGCCCATCCCCCGGCGCCACGTCGATGGCCTCGCCCTTGATGGTGTGCAAGGTGGCCAGGTCAAAGTGAAAGTTCCCGGCGGGCGTCATCAATTCCAGATGATTGCCCACGGCAAAACGGTTCTTCACCTTGACCTCGGCCAACTCGCCCCGACGCTCGCCGGTCAGCTCCCCGACGAATTGCTGGCGCTCCGACACCGAACTGCCGTTCTGGTAGTTCTGGTATTCGTCGTGCACATGGCGGCGCAGGAAGCCTTCGGTGTAGCCGCGCTGGGCCAGGGATTCGAGGTCGGTCATCAGGTGGCGGTCGAAAGCGCGACCGGCTACCGCATCGTCGATCGCCTGGCGATACACCTGGGTGGTGCGCGCGCAGTAGAAGTGCGATTTGGTGCGGCCCTCGATCTTCAGCGAATGCACGCCCATGTGGGTCAGGCGCTCCACATGCTGCACGGCGCGCAGGTCCTTGGCGTTCATGATGTAGGTGCCGTGCTCGTCTTCGAAGGCGGGCATCTGTTCATCAGGGCGGTTGGCTTCTTGCAGCAGGAAGACGTGGTCGGTGGGCGCGCCTATGCCCAGCGTGGGCTGACATTCCTGGACGATATCGCCCGTGGCGTTTTCCACCGCCGGGGTCGCCTGGTACTTCCAGCGACAGGCGTTGGTGCAGGTGCCCTGGTTGGCATCGCGCTTGTTCATATAGCCCGAGAGCAGGCAGCGCCCGGAATAAGCCATGCACAGGGCGCCGTGTACAAACACTTCCAGCTCCATGGCCGGTACTTGCTGGCGAATCTCGTCGATTTCTTCCAGGGACAATTCCCGTGACAGGATCACCCGGCAGATCCCTTGCTGCTGCCAGAACTCCACGCTCGCCCAGTTGACCGTATTGGCCTGCACCGACAAGTGGATAGGCATCTGCGGGAAGTGGCGGCGCACCAGCATGATCAGCCCCGGATCGGACATGATCAGTGCATCCGGGCCCATGGCGATCACCGGGGCCAGGTCCTTGAGGAAGGTCTTCAACTTGGCGTTGTGGGGGGCGATGTTGACCACCACGTAGAAACGCTTGCCCAGGGCGTGGGCTTCCTGGATGCCGAGGGCCAGGTTGGCGTGGTCGAACTCGTTGTTGCGTACCCGCAGGCTGTAGCGCGGCTGGCCGGCGTACACCGCATCGGCGCCATAGGCGAAGGCGTAGCGCATATTCTTCAGGGTGCCGGCGGGGGCGAGCAGTTCGGGGGCGAGGATGGGAGGCATGGGCACGGGTCGCAAAAGGTCGCGAAGGTAGCCGAGCGGCAGCGGCGGTTTATTGATCCAGGTCGTCCTTTGAGCTTTTTGTATCGCTGTGTATCGACGGGCGGCGTGGATACGTGGGGATTTACACGCACGGGTTTTCGACACAGACGCGATACCTGCGGGCCTTCTAATGGATTCCAGCGAGGCACACCGCCTCTCGTCATCGAACCCTGGAGCCTAACGCCATGAACACCAACGCCATGTACGCCGCCTGCCTGTGTGCTGCCCTGAATGTCTGCACCTTGTCGGCCCGCGCCGAAGCCAGCGTCACTGCGCACACCTACGACTACAGCACTCACTTGGACATCAAGCAGGTAGTGTCCATGACTCAGGATCCCACGCCAGCCTGCGGCGTGGTCAATGCGCGCATGACCTACCTGGACTCCCACGACAGGACCCAGGTGCTGGACTACCTCAAGTTCGGCGACGGTTGCATCGGCGATAACTGATTGCTTGCGGCCATAAGGTGAACATCATGCTACTGATCGCATTCCTGGGCGGCATCCTGACCGTCCTCAGCCCTTGTATCCTGCCGGTGGTGCCGTTTCTGTTCGTCGGGGTTGGCCGAACCCGCCGTTCGATCCTGCTGACGCTTGGCGGCATGGTCCTGACCTTCGCGCTGGTGTCCAGCCTGGCGGTGACCAGCAGTGAGTGGGTGGCACAGGCCAGTAATACCGGCCGCCAAGGGGCGCTGATGGTGATGGTGCTGTTTGCGCTGTCGTTGATCTCGGCGCGGGTTGGCGCCTGGTTGGCGCGGCCGTTCGTGCTGTTGGGCAACCGCATTGACCCCGACCACCGTGCACAGTCCGGCGCGCTCAAATCGCTGTTGATCGGCGTCGCCACCGGCTTGCTGTGGGCGCCGTGTGCCGGACCGATCCTGGGCGTCATTCTGACCGGTGCGATGCTGCAAGGCGCGAATGCGCAGACCAGCGTGTTGCTGGTGGCATATGGTTTGGGCAGCGCGTTGTCGCTGGGCACCTTGATTGTTGCGGGACGCGGCCTGGTCAACCGGCTCAGGGCCTCGATTCCGGTCACCGGCTGGCTGCGCCGTGGGGCAGGGGTGGCGGTACTGGCGGCGGCGGTGGTGATGTCCACCGGGGCCGACAAAACCCTGCTCGCGGGTACGTCGTCCGAAGGCGTCAGCAGCTTGGAAAAAGGCGTGCTGGAACAGGTTCCCAAGGGGGTGGATGACCGGGTGAGCAAGGTCAAGGCCGATCCGGTACCGGCTAACGCGCAGGGCGCGATGCCGTCGCTGTACGGCGCGGTCGAGTGGCTCAACTCACCCGAACTCACGCGCGAATCCTTGAAGGGCAAAGTGGTGCTGGTGGATTTCTGGACCTACGACTGCATCAACTGCCAGCACACGCTGCCCTATGTGAAGCAATGGGCGCAGAAGTATGGGCAGCAGGGCTTGGTGGTGATCGGCGTGCACACCCCGGAATACGGCTACGAGCGCATCCTCAGCAACGTCAAGGACCAGGTGCGCAAGCTGGGTATCACTTACCCGGTGGCTGTCGACAACCACTACGCGATCTGGCGCAGCTTCGACAACCAGTACTGGCCCGCCCATTACCTGTTCGACGCCGACGGGCAACTGCGTTACACCCACTTTGGCGAAGGTCGTTATGAGGTTCAGGAACAGATGATCCAGGCGTTATTGGACGAAGCTAAAGCCCTCAAGTGAGGCGGTCTATGCTTGTTCGATAACCCAGGGGCACTCCCAGGTTTCGCTGCGGACTAAGCAACGGGGCCTACACGGGGCTGCTGCTTTTCTGACATGGATCGGACATGAATCAAACCAACCTGCAATTCAAAACCCTGCTGTTGCTCCTGGGCCTTGTGACCATCGCCTTCATCTGGATATTGCTGCCGTTCTACGGCGCAGTGTTCTGGGCGGTGATCCTCGGCATCATCTTTGCCCCGATGCAGCGTCGCCTGCAGCAGCGCTTTGGCTGGAACCGCAACTTCACCTCCCTGGCGACCTTGAGTGCCTGCCTGATCATCGCGATCCTGCCGGTGATCATCACCAGTGCCTTGCTGGTGCAAGAGGGCGCGACGCTTTATAAAAATGTGGAAAGCGGCAAGCTGGACGTGGCGGGGTATATCGAGCAGTTCAAGAACGTGCTGCCGCCGTACTTCCAGCACCTGCTCGACCGCTTTGGCATGGGGAACCTGGAAGGCTTGCGGGAGAAAATCGTCAAGAGCGCAATGCAAGGCAGCCAGTTCTTTGCGACCCAGGCGTTCAGCTTCGGCCAGGGCACGTTTGATTTCCTGGTGAGCTTTTTCATCATGCTGTATCTGCTGTTCTTCCTGCTGCGCGATGGCCCGGAGCTGGTGCGCAAGGTGCGCACGGCGGTGCCGTTGGCCGAGCCGCAGAAGCGCCGGTTGCAACTCAAGTTCAATCGCGTGGTGCGTGCCACGGTCAAGGGCAACGTGCTGGTGGCCGTGACCCAGGGCGCGTTGGGCGGGTTGATCTTCTGGTTCCTGGATATCCCCAGTGCGTTGCTCTGGGCGGTGCTGATGGCGTTTCTGTCGTTGCTGCCTGCGGTGGGCGCCGGGATTGTGTGGGGGCCGGTGGCCGCTTACTTCCTGTTGAGCGGTTCGATCTGGCAGGGCGTCGTGCTGGCGCTGTTTGGCGTGTTTGTGATCGGCCTGGTGGACAACGTGCTGCGCCCGATCCTGGTGGGCAAGGACACCAAGATGCCGGACTACCTGATCCTCATCTCGACCCTGGGCGGCCTGTCGGTGTTTGGCTTGAACGGCTTTGTCATCGGGCCGCTGGTGGCGGCGCTGTTCATGTCCAGCTGGGCGTTGTTTGTGGAAAGCAAGCCGCGAGTCAAATTGCCATTACCGTAAACCTAGGCATGCAGCCTGAAGGTCGAGGCTTGTTGCAGCTGTTTTTCGGCTGCGGACAAGGACGTGAGCGGGCCGCTGATGGCCTCGCCATCGCGAACTACGTACCAGCACGCGAGCAAACCCAGCTCCCGAAGTGGGGCGGGGACGGCGCTGCCGATGACGGACATGATCTGAACAGTGGGCATAAGGACCTCCAATCGCTATGGGGGTCACCTTACGGGGCTGGGCGGCCGAGGAAAAATCACCTGGCTCGATAGTCGACATCGACGCGAGGCGTCAGTCCACGACCTGGTCGAGCATGTTCACCACTTCCTGCTCGCTGAGCAGGCCTTTGCGCACCAGGTTTTCCGCCAGCAGCGCGAGGAACTTGGCGCTGCGGTGGCCTTCCAGGTGCTTGAGCTCGGTGAGGGCGCTGTAGACCTTGCTGGATGTACAGAGGCCGGCGGTGCGGTGTGGGTTTTGCGTGGGCATGGTCAGTCGTCCTTGTTGTTATTGAGTGGACAGAATCGATAGTGGAAGTATGTCGTGACATAAACATGACAGCGCGAGGCCCGTTCGGGCAAGTAGACATTGATGTCGATGATGTGCGAATACGCGTCTGGCATTGTCCTCGGAACGACCTTGGCGCGATAAATCCAGACTTACCAGACAAAATCCAGGCAAAAAAAGGCCCCGCAACCTGCGAGGCCTGTTTCAGATCAGTCGATTACCAGCCGCGGCCGTAGTAGCCGTGGGGAGGGCCGTAGTAGCCACGCGGTGGGCCGTAATAAACCGGCGCCGGACGGTAGTAAACCTGTTGTTGCACATACACCGGTGGTGGGGGTGCGTAATAGACCGGCGGCGGAGCGGCATACACCGGCTGCGGTTGCACATACACCGGCTGCTGCACATAGACCTCACGCGGCTGGCTGGCAACCACGGAGCCCACGACTGCGGCGCCGACTAAAGCACCCAATACGGCCGGGCCACCCCAACCACCACCGTGGGCGGAGGCTTGGCCTGCCATAGCGAGTGCGCCAACAAGCAAGGCGATCTTGGGGATTGTACGAATCATGGTCATTCCTCGGTTAGCCCCTGCGCTTGTGGTCTGTAATCAATAGACTCAAGTAATGTCGCGGGGATACTTTTAAGACAACGTATTTCTGAAAAACAGCACAGCCGCTAGGTAAAGGTTGTGTAAGGTCTGTACCGATTTGCTTACTCAAAGGAGTTACCCATGCAGATGCACCCCAACAAGGACACTCGGCTGTGCATGTCACTGTCGGCGCGCCCTGGTAATTTCGGCCTGCGTTTTCATAACCATCTGTACGAACAGCTGGGTCTGAACTTCTACTATAAAGCCTTCAGCAGCCAGGATTTGCCCGGCGCGATCGGTGGTATCCGGGCGCTGGGCGTACGCGGCTGCGGGGTGTCCATGCCGTTCAAGGAGGCCGCCATTGCCTTAGTGGACGAACTCGACGATTCGGTTCAAGCCATCGATTCCCTGAACACCATCGTCAACACCGATGGGCACCTCAAGGCCTACAACACCGACTACATCGCCATCGAGCAGTTGCTGAAAAAGCACGCGGTGCCGAAGGACTACACGTTTGCCCTGCATGGCAGCGGTGGCATGGCCAAGGCCGTGGCCAGTGCCTTGCGCGACGGTGGTTACGCCAATGGCGTCATCGTCGCGCGCAACGAGACGGCGGGCCGGGCGTTGGCAAAGCATTTGGGTTATGAGTGGCAAGCCGAACTGGGGGACTTGCGCCCGCAGATGCTGATCAACGTCACGCCCATCGGCATGACCGGCGGGCCCGAAGCGCAGGCGTTGGCATTTGAGGCGAATGCTATCGACGCGGCCGACACCCTTTTCGATGTCGTGGCGATCCCCTCCGAAACGCCGCTGATCGTGCGCGGGCGCGCCAAGGGCAAGCGAGTGATCACGGGGTTGGAAGTGATAGCAATCCAGGCGTTGGAGCAGTTTGTGCTTTACACCGGGGTACGACCGACGCAGGAGCAGTTCGAAAAAGCCGTGGCATTCGCCCGAACCTAAAGAGCACTGAAAATCAACTGTGGGAGGGGGCAGGCTCCCTCCCATATTTTTTCCGCGTTACAGCGGCTCCAATTTGGCCAGCCGCTCTTCCAGCAGTGCAATCCGCGCTTCCAGTTCTTCGATGCGTTCCACAGACACGCCACTGCCAGCCCCGCGCTCCACCGGACTCCCGCGTGCCGCGATAATCACCTCGATATCCGCCGGGTCCCCCAGCGCATGGGTATAACGATCTTCCCGCTGCCCCGCCTGACGCGGCACCAGTAACGCCAGCCCCCGTGCAATCAGGCGCTCCAGTTGGTGCACCACCTGCTCGGCATCTTCGAAGTCGTGCATGCGCCCGCTGCGGGTCAGCAGTTCATTGACGGTCTGCGGCCCGCGCAAAAACAGCAGCCCGGTCAGGATCACCTGGGCCGGCACCAGTTCCAGCGCCTTGTCCACGCGATGCTCCCAGCGGTCGGCACGGCTGCCCATGACCAAGCGGGTAAAGCCTTGGCCTTCGAGCACACGCAGGCTCTGGCCGACCTGGCCCTGACTGAGGTTCATCACCGGCTCGCGGCTGGTTTTCTGGTTGCAGGCCAGCACCAGGGCGTTGAGGGTCAAGGGGTAGGTTTCCGGGTTGGTTGCCTGTTTTTCGATCAGGCAGCCCAGGATGCGGATTTCCGTGCTGTTGAGGCGCGGCTCAGGCGTGTCGGTGTCGTGCTCGGCGGTCATCGCGCTTTCCCTATGCTGTGAAGGTCCTTAGCCTAATCCCGAAAAAATAAAAGACAAGCGGCGAGCATGTCTATAATCGCCGCTGGTTCAAACCGTGCCATAACCATGAGACTGCCATGACTATTTCCCTGTACGCCGCCTCCATCCCGGTCTTCAAGCAAATGCTCACCGCCCTGAGCGGCGTGTTGACCAAGGCTGAAGCCCACGCCACCGCCAAGAACATCGAGCCGAACGCGCTGCTGCAAGCACGCCTGTTCCCGGACATGTTCCAACTGGTGCGCCAGGTGCAGATCGCCGTCGACTTCGCCAAGGGCGTTTCCGCACGCCTGGCCGAGATCGAAGTGCCGAAATATGAAGACACCGAAGTTACCTTCGCCGACCTGCAGGCGCTGATCGCCAAGGTGCTGGCGTTTGTCGATACCATCAAGCCAGAGCAGATCGACGGCAAGGAAGGCATCGAGATCATCACCCGTCCCGGCACGCCGAAAGAGAAGCGCTTCAGCGGCCAGTCCTACCTGCTGACCTACGGCCTGCCGCAGTTCTTCTTCCACGTCACCACGGCTTATGCCTTGCTGCGCCATAACGGTGTGGAAGTGGGCAAGCGCGATTACATGGGCGCTTTCTAAGCATCCAGTCACAAAAAAGCCCGGGGTCGTTCTTCAGTGAACGCCCCCGGGCTTTTTTTCGCCTGGCATTTAAGCCGGTTGTTCTTCCTTGCCCAGGCAAGCAGCCGCGGTGAACAACACGTCAGTCGACGAATTGAGCGCGGTTTCCGCCGAATCCTGCAGCACGCCGATGATGAAACCGACAGCCACCACCTGCATGGCAATCTCACTGGGGATGCCAAACAGGCTGCACGCCAGCGGAATCAGTAGCAGCGAACCGCCAGCCACGCCGGAAGCGCCGCAGGCGCAGATGGCCGCGACCACGCTGAGCAGCACGGCAGTCGGCAGGTCGACGGCAATGCCCAAGGTGTGCACGGCCGCCAGGGTCAGCACGGTGATGGTGATCGCGGCACCGGCCATGTTGATGGTGGCGCCGAGCGGGATCGATACCGAGTAGGTGTCTTCATGCAAGCCCAGGCGTTTGCTCAACGCCAGGTTGACCGGGATGTTCGCCGCCGAACTGCGGGTGAAGAACGCGGTGATCCCGCTTTCGCGCAGGCACATCAGCACCAGTGGGTAGGGGTTGCGGCGCAGCTTCCAGAATACGATGGCCGGGTTGATCACCAGTGCCACGAACAGCATGCAGCCGATCAGCACCAGCAGCAGGTGGGCGTAGCCGAGCAGGGCGCCGAAACCGGAGGTGGCCAGGGTCGATGCCACCAGGCCGAAAATGCCCAGCGGCGCAAAGCGGATCACCACGCGCACGATCAGCGTGACGCCGTTGGACAGGTCGTCGAGCACCGTGCGGGTGGTTTCGCCCGCATGGCGAATGGCAACCCCCATACCGATGGCCCAGGCTAGGATGCCGATAAAGTTGGCATTCATCAGCGCGCTGACCGGGTTGTCCACCACGCTCAGCAGCAGGCTTTGCAGCACTTCACCAATGCCGCCCGGCGCGCTGACGGTCGCGTCATGGGTCGCCAGCACCAACGAAGAGGGAAACCACATACTCGCGATCACCGCGACCACGGCCGCGGCGAAGGTGCCCAGCAAGTACAGGAACAGGATCGGCTTGATATGGGTTTCCTGGCCGTGCTTATGGTTGGCGATCGACGCCATCACCAGCACAAATACCAGGATCGGTGCCACGGCCTTGAGCGCCGCGACGAAGACCTTGCCGATAAATCCGGTGGCCTTGGCGGCCTCGGGCAACAGCAAGGCCAACAGGATGCCGGCGATCAAGCCAATGACGATTTGCGTGACCAGGCTGACGCGCGCGAGTCGATGCAGGAGGGAAGGGGCAGCAGTCATAAACACTTGTCTCTAGTTTTTGGAGGCACAGCGGCACAGGCAGAAAGGGCTGTAGGACGCGGATCGCGAAGTCTAGCATGCTGTAGGAAAAGTCCTTGGTGGTGCGGCATCGCGTCACCCAGGAGCCCAAGCTCTCGCAAAATCCTGTTAAGATTGCGTCCTCTCATTTTTCCTATCCTTCAGCGAGCCCTCAGGGCTGTCGTTGATGTCGTCGTTTCTGGAGTTTTCATGTTGTTTCCCATCCTGCTGCTGTCGGCCGCCGGCTTTACCGTGCTGACCACAGAATTCGTCATCGTCGGCCTGCTGCCGTCCATCGCCCGTGACTTGAACGTCAGTGTGTCCCAGGCCGGGCTGCTGGTGACGTTGTTCGCGTTTACCGTGGCGGCCTTTGGTCCGTTTCTCACGGCGTACTGCGCGCGCTTCCCACGCAAGCGGCTGTTTATCAGCATCCTGATCATGTTTGGCGTGGCCAATACGGTGGCGGCGCTGGCACCGAATATCTGGGTGATGGCGCTGGCGCGGTTGATTCCGGCGTTGGGCTTACCGGTGTTCTGGGCCTTGGCCAGTGAAACCGCAGTGGACATCGTCGGCCCTGAATACGCCGGGCGCGCCATCGAAAAGATCGGTTTCGGCATCGTCTGCGCCACGGTGTTCGGCATTCCGGTGGGCACGCTGATTTCCGATATGTTCGGCTGGCGCAGCGCGTTTGCCATCCTTGCGATCGTGGCGGTGGCCAAGGCCTTGCTGCTGTTTATCTACCTGCCGGTGACCCAACCCAAGAACGATCAAGTGACGTTGCGCTCGCAGTTCAAGATCCTGCGCAATCCGTTGATGCAGGGTCATATCCTGCTGTCGATCCTGGTGTTCAGTGGCATGTTCACGGCGTACACCTACCTGGCCGACATCCTTGAACGCCTGGCCGGTTTCGACGGCACGTTGGTGGGCTGGTGCTTGATGGGCTTTGGTGCAGTCGGCTTGATCGGCAATTCCTTGGGCGGGCGCGCGGTGGACCGCCATCCGTTGATTGCGTCCATGGTGTTCTGCGGCTTTATGATCGCCGGCATGGTCGCGCTGGTGCCGGCGATTCACTCCACCGTCGGCCTGGCGGCGGCGATGGCCGTGTGGGGCGTGACCCAGGCGGCGATGTTCCTGGTCAGCCATGTGCGCTTGATGAAGGCCGCGCCCCACGCGCCGGCGTTTGCCGCGTCGCTGAATATCGCCGGGGCCAACCTGGGGATCGGCCTGGGCGCGATGGTCGGTGGCCATGTGATCGACACCCTCGGCCTGGGCAGCCTGGGCTTTGCCGCGTCGGGGTTTATCCTGGTGTCGATCCTGCTCGCATTGTGGCTGATGACCGCGAAATCGATGTCGACCTGTGCCTGACTCATGTGGGCGCGGGCTTGTTGTGGTGAGCAGGCTTGCCCGGCGCTGGGCCGCGAAGCAGCCCTTGGGTCGGCGGTGAACCCGTCGGGGGACAAGCCCCACTCACCGCAGCACGCCCACATTATGCTCAGGGCAGGGTGGTAAACAGCTCCCGTCGAGCGCCCTCGGTAATCGCCACGATGCCAGGGTGCTTGACCTTGCGCTCCACCGAGATCGCGTAGAACGACTCGGTCACGGCCACGGTCTGGCCAATCAGCGCCACGCCGTACTGGCGCACCACTTCATCGGCAATCACGCTGGGGGCGATAAAGATCCCACTGCCGGATTGACCGAATGCCTGCATCAACGCGCTGTCATCGAACTCGCCGATGATCTTCGGTTGAATCTGCTGCTCGGCAAACCAACGCTGCAAACGGCTGCGCACGACGGTTTCCGCACCCGGAATCAACAGCGGTGCGCCGTGCAGGCACTGTGGGAAATCACCACCGTATGCGTCAGCCAGCGCCTGGGTGGCGAAAAAACTGATGCCACATTCGCCTAACTTCTGGCTATAGCCTTTGATGTCGAGGTGGGTGGGCATGGGGCTGTCGGAAATCACCAGGTCCAGGCGCTGGATCGCCAGGTCGGCCAGCAGGCGTTCGAGTTTGTCCTCGCGGCAGGTGATACGGATCGGCTCACTCAATTCCATGGTCGGCGCGATCAGCCGGTAGACGATGGACTTGGGCACCACGTCCGCCACGCCGACACGGAACAGGATCTGCTGCTCATCGGGTTGTGCACGCAGCAGGGCCTCCAGTTCGTTGCCGGTCTGGAACATCTGCTCGGCATAGGGCAGGGCCCGGCGCCCGGCTTCGGTCAGTTCAAGCTGGCGCCCGACCCGCTGAAACAGCGCGATACCAAAGGTCTGCTCGAGCAGGCTGATCTGCCCGCTGATCGTCTGGGGCGTGAGGTTGAGTTGCTCACAGGCGCGCACGATGCTGCCGGTCTTGGCCACCACCCAAAAGTAGTGCAGTTGTCGGTAATTGAGCATGGCGGCCATCACTTCGTAAAAACCGAAGTATACGCGAGAAAAATACGAATTTTCCTGAACTGTTCACCTGCATAGAATGCCTCGCTATCGCGGGGCCACTATTTGGACCCAATGGTTCTAACGAGGAAGACATCATGAAACTCAATTCCCTGGGCACGGCAGCGCTGCTTGCGCTTTCATTGGTGGTGATCAGCGGTTGCGATCAGGTCGAGAAAAGTGCGCAGCAGGTGCTGGGCAAAGCCACCGAGTCGGCCAAGCAAGCGATCGATGACACCCACAAGGCCGCCGAGCAGGCGTTGAGTGAAGCGACAAACGGCCTGATCACGCCACAAAAAAAGGATGATCAGGAAGAAAACGAGTCTGAATCGAACAGCAAAGAAGCCTAACTTCCCCGTACAACGTCAGGACTGACCTATGGATTACCTTTTACAACTGGCTGCCAGCCCCACTGCCTGGATTGCCCTGGCCACCTTGATCGTCATGGAAATCGTGCTGGGCATCGATAACCTGATCTTTATCTCGATCCTCACCAATAAATTGCCGGAGAAGCATCGGGCCAAGGCGCGCCGTATTGGTATCAGCATGGCGTTGATATTGCGCCTGGGCCTGTTGAGCACCATCGCGTTCATCGTGCAACTGACCACGCCGGTGTTCGAAGTGTTCGGCCAGGGCTTCTCGTGGAAAGACATGATCCTGATCGCCGGTGGTTTGTTCCTGGTGTGGAAGGCGACCACCGAGATCCATCACAGCATGGACCCGGAGCCCGAAGAGAAAGCCAGCGTCGGCAATACGGTCGCCATCGGCTTCGCCGCCGCCATCGGGCAGATCCTGCTGCTCGACCTGGTGTTCTCCATCGACAGCATCATCACCGCCGTGGGCATGACCGAGCACCTGCCGATCATGATCATTGCCGTAGTGACCTCGGTGATCGTGATGCTGGTGGCGGCTGAGCCGTTGGCCAAGTTCATCAACGACAACCCGACCGTCGTGATGCTTGCCCTGGGCTTCCTGATCATGATCGGCATGACCCTGATCGCCGAAGGCTTCGGTGCCCATGTGCCTAAAGGCTACGTGTACGCGGCCATGGCGTTCTCCGCAGCGATCGAATGCTTGAACATCGCCCGCCGCAACCGCCACAAACGCTTGCTCGCCGCCCGGCAGTAACAGCAGAAACAGACGGCTCGCTACGCTAACTACGATGTGAAGCGAGCCGCTCTTGATCGTGATCTTGATCTAGCTTTTGATCTCAGGCGGCCCCCCAAATCCCTGTCGGATTACGGGCACACCGAGCGTGAGCGAGGTGCCGAGTGTTGGGGCAAGCGCGTTTTGCTTACTTTTGCGCTTTTCAAAAGTGAGCCGCTGTAAAAGCGGAACCCATAGTGGCCGTTACCTACATAACGGATATGTACCTGGTCTGATCCAACATCCAGGTGAGCTGCCAGGCCGCCAGCGGGAGCAAGCTCCCTCGCCACAGGTCCAGCGCCGTACCTAGAGTGGTGTAGATACCTATGCCCCGATGGTGCTGAATCAGTCACCTGATGAATTGACTGACACACCGCTATCGGGGGCAAGCCCCCTCCCACATTTGGATCGCGGTCTAACCGTTAGATGGCGGTCGTCGGTCAGGCCGCCAGCGGGAGCGAGCTCCCTCGCCACAGGTCAAGCGCCATACCCGTATACCTAAGCTCCCAGAAGCCCAGCCGGCCCTTTGCCGTCAGGATTCCGCGCTGACCTGCGTAGGGTCCGGGCAGCTCTGATCGCCGTTGTTCAAGCCTTGCTTGTAGTTGCGGCTCAGCAGCGAGGCCTTGCCGTTGTGCCACGTCAGCGTCAACACATACAGCGTGTCGTAGTCGCTGCCGGACCAGTCGTGGGTGATGGTGTGTTTTTCCCCCGACGCTTCACTGGCCACCTTGTTGATCAACTCCGGCAGGTAGCCGTGGGACCAGGCGGTGTAGATGATGGAGTTGTGGTATTTGTCCTCGACCAGTTCGTCAGCTAGGGCGCTGGTGTCATTCGCGGAAAACTTGATGTTCACCGGCAGGCCCAACTTGATGGCGCTGGGGCTGATGGTCATCAGGGGTCGAATATAGCTGTAGGAATTGTCTAGCTCGCCTTCCTCGACATTCCGTGTCGGGTTGGCCGCAAAGACGAAATTGGCTTTGCCGAATTTTTCCGGGAGCACTGTGGCCAGGTTCATCGCACGGTTGAGGCCCTGGCAATTGAGTTGGCCCAGGCCACCGACGGGTTTTTCGCCGTGGCGCAGGAAAACCAGGGTTTGTACGCCATCCACCGGTTCGGCGCTGCTGATGCGCGATTCCAGGGTCAGGCCAACAGCGCCGCCTGCCAGCAGCAGCGGTAACATAATGTATGAATATCGTTTCAGGCGCAGCGCAAGGCACAGAGGCTTGATTGTCATGAGTGTCGAGTCTTCAGTGCATCGGATTAAGGCGGACAAGCCCGGCCCAGTACGCATCCAGCGTCCTGCGGTGTTCCCTGTCGATGTAGCGAGGTGCCTCCATTCACCGGACAAGCGCACTTGAGAGTGCCCATAGGCGTATTGGTTCGCCTGCGAGGGATAATAGCCAGCCGATGTTGCGCATTGATGACCCATGCAGGACACCGTGCGGATGATTATGATGGGGCTTTCTGCCCAGGGACTTCCCAATGAACCCGCTTGCCGCTTTCCCGATCAACAGCAAATGGCCGGCTCAACATCCCGAGCGTTTGCAGCTGTACTCGCTGCCCACGCCCAACGGGGTGAAAGTATCGATCATGCTCGAAGAACTGGGCCTGCCCTATGAGGCGCATAAAGTCAGCTTCGAGACGCAGGACCAGTTGTCTCCCGAGTTCCTGTCCCTGAACCCCAACAACAAAATCCCCGCCATCATTGACCCCAATGGCCCCAGCGGCCAGCCGCTGGCGCTGTTCGAGTCCGGTGCGATCCTGATCTACCTGGCAGAGAAAACCAGCCAACTGCTTTCCGAAGACCCGGCCACCCGCTATGAAACCATCCAGTGGCTGATGTTCCAGATGGGCGGTATCGGCCCGATGTTCGGCCAACTGGGGTTCTTCAACAAATTTGCCGGCAAGGCCTACGAAGACAAGCGCCCTCGCGACCGCTACGCCGCTGAGTCCCGGCGCCTGCTGGACGTCCTGGAAAAACGCCTGCTGGGCCGCACCTGGATCATGGGCGACGCCTACAGCATCGCCGATATCGCCACCTTTCCGTGGGTTCGCAACCTGATCGGCTTCTATGAATCCGGCGACCTGGTGGGCATTGCCGACTTCCCCAATGTACTGCGCGCGCTGGACGGTTTTGTTGCGCGGCCAGCAGTGATCCGTGGCCTTAATATTCCGAGTTGAAACATGCAGACTTTCGATTTCAAACAGCTGGACGTATTCAGCCGCGTGCCGCTCAAAGGCAACCCGCTGGCGGTGGTGTTCGATGCCGACAGCCTGTCCGACCGGCAGATGGCGGATTTTGCCAACTGGACCAACCTCAGCGAAACCACGTTCCTGCTGACCCCCCGCGACCCCAGGGCTGACTATCGGGTGCGAATTTTCACCACCCTGCAGGAACTGCCCTTCGCCGGGCACCCGACGCTCGGCAGTTGCCACGCGTGGCTGCAGGCAGGCGGTATTCCACGCGGCGAGGAGATCATCCAGGAGTGCGAAATCGGCCTGGTGCGTATCCGTCGCCAGGGCGATGAACTGGCGTTTATCGCACCGCCATTATTGCGTTCCGGGCCGGTCGAGGCCGCCGTGATAGAGCGCGTGCGTCAGGCGTTGCACGTGGCGCCCGACGCCATTGTGCGCAGCCAGTGGGTCGATAATGGCGCGGGCTGGCTGGCGGTGATGTTGGCCGATCGAAACCAGGTGCTGGACCTGCAACCGGATTACTCGCAACTGCTCGGTTTGGCGGTGGGCGTGATTGCGCCGTGTGACCCCGCTCGCGACGATGTGGACGCGCAGTTCGAAGTGCGTGCCTTTATCGCAGGCGATGGCGCGCAGGAAGACCCGGCCACTGGCAGCTTGAACGCCGGGCTGGCCCAATGGTTGCTCAGCGAGGGCCTGGCGCCCGAGCGCTATGTGGTCAGCCAGGGCACGGCCATAGGGCGGGCGGGGCGGATTCATGTTGAGCGCCAGGGCGATGAAATCTGGGTCGGTGGCGCGGTGGCGGTGTGCATCGAAGGGCATGTACGGCTCTAGATCAATAAATTGTTACGACACACGCAATACACTGTTGGCCCCTTGGCGTTTGTGCTGCCGGGGCCTGGGGCATAAGCTTTCGCCCTAAAGTTTTCTGCCACTTTTTCAGGATATCCATGACCAGCCAGTTCCCCCAAGCCCGTCCACGCCGCCTGCGCCGCTCTCCGGAGCTGCGTGGTTTGTTCCAGGAAAGCGAGTTCACCCTCAACGACCTGGTGCTGCCGATTTTCGTCGAAGAAGACATCGACGACTTCGTGCCCATCACCAGTATGCCGGGCGTGCTGCGTATTCCTGAGAAGAAACTGGCCGGTGAGATCGAGCGCTACGCGCGTGCCGGCATCAAGTCGGTGATGACCTTTGGCGTGTCCCACCACCTGGATGCCAGCGGCAGCGACACCTGGAAAGAGCGCGGCCTGGTTTCGCGCATGTCTTCGATCATCAAGGACGCCGTGCCGGAAATGATCGTGATGTCGGATACCTGCTTCTGCGAATACACCGACCACGGCCACTGTGGCGTGATGCACGGCGCCCATGTCGACAACGATGCGACCTTGGTCAACCTCGGCAAGCAAGCCGTGGCCGCTGCGCGTGCCGGTGCCGACGTCATCGCCCCGTCGGCGGCGATGGACGGCCAGGTCCAGGCGATTCGCCGTGCCCTGGATGACGCGGGCTTCACCCATATCCCCATCATGGCGTATTCCACCAAATTCGCCTCGGCCCTCTACGGCCCGTTCCGCGAAGCCGGCGGCAGTGCGCTCAAGGGCGACCGCAAAAGCTACCAGATGAACCCGATGAACCGCCGCGAAGCCGTGCGCGAATCGCTGCTCGACGAGCAGGAAGGCGCGGATGCGCTGATGGTCAAGCCGGCCGGTGCCTACCTCGACATCATCCGCGACATCCGCGAAGCCTCGCGCCTGCCAGTGGCGGCGTATCAGGTGAGCGGCGAGTACGCGATGATCAAGTTCGGCGCCCAGGCCGGTGCGATTGATGAAGACCGTGTGGTGCGGGAGACCTTGGGCTCGATCAAGCGCGCGGGCGCGGACTTGATCTTCACCTACTTCGCGATGGACCTGGCGTTGGCGGGGATCTAAAGCCACCGCATACTCAAATGTGGGAGGGGGCTTGCTCCCACATTTGCTGCGTCGTTTGTGGGGTAGTATTTCAATTCCGCCGCCTCAGGAAGCTTTGAATGTCTTCGTCCCGTCTTCCCCTTTTACTCTGTTCGCTACTGGTACTGGCCGGTTGCTCCACCACGCGCAACCCGCAACAGCCGGAGCGTAGCGAGGCCGAGGTGAAGGCGCAGATCGTGCGCTTGCTGCCGGCCAAGGTGTCCGATCGCAATGGTTGGGCCCAAGACATCTACACCGCCTTCGACACCCAGAAAATCTATCCCAGCACGGAAAATATCTGCGCCGTGCTGGCGGTGACCGAGCAGGAATCTACGTACCAAGTCGACCCGCCCGTGCCGAACATGGGCAAGATAGCCCAGGATGAAATCCTGCGGCGTGCCGGAAAAATCCACGTGCCGGCGTTTGTCGTGCGCAGTGCGCTGCAACTGAGTTCGCCCACCGGCAAGACTTACGCCGACCGCCTGAACGCGGCGCGCACGGAGAAGGACCTGAGTGGCATCTTCGATGACTTCATCAGCATGGTGCCCCTGGGTAATACACTGTTTGGCGGTTTCAACCCGGTGCACACCGCAGGCCCGATGCAGGTGAGTATCGACTTCGCGCAGAAACAGGCACGCGGTTATCCCTACACGGTGGACGGCACTATTCGCCGCGAAGTTTTCACCCGCCGTGGTGGCCTGTACTTCGGCATCGCGCACTTGCTCGGTTACCCGGTGAACTATGACCAGCCGCTGTACCGTTTTGCCGACTTCAATGCCGGTTGGTACGCCAGTCGCAACGCCGCATTCCAGGCCGCCGTCAGCCGTGCCTCGGGTACCGAGTTGGCGCTGGATGGGGATTTGATTCGCTATGGTTCATTGCTCCCCGGCACCACCGAACTGGCGGTGCGCTCATTGGGCGCAAAGCTGGATATGCGCAACCCCAGCATCCGCAGCCAACTGGAGCAGGGTGAGCAACTGGATTTCGAGGACACCACGCTCTACAAGCGCGTGTTTGCCCTGGCTGACAAGGCCGCGGGCAAACCGATGCCACGGGCGATCCTGCCGGGCATCGTGCTCAAGAGCCCCAAGATCACCCGCAACCTCACCACCGCATGGTTCGCCAAGCGCGTGGATGAGCGGTATCAGCGTTGCATGAAACGCTGATCAACTGTGTGGTGAGCGGGCTCCTGTGGTAAGCAGGCTTGCTGTGGTGAGCTGGCTTCCTGTGGTGAGCGGGCTTGCCCCGCGCTGGGGTGCGTAGCGCCCCCCATCAAGTACGATGCGGTCTATCAGGCATCACTCGGCGGCTCACTCTGCGCCTGCTTCGCACCCCAGCGCGGGGCAAGCCCGTTCACCCCAGGACGGCTCCTCACCACAAAGCGTCGCCACAACCACACCCACAACCACACGACCGGAAACGCCAGGATCACGAACGGCAACACATAGCTTGACCGTTCCAGGGCGTCGGCTGTGCCTTCCACCAGGTTGTCGCCCAGGTTGCTGAACATGCGGCTGAAGCGTGACTGCTGATTGGCGCCATCAGCGGAGCGGAAATTCAGCGTCACACGGTTGGTGTCGAGACGACGTTGCTGGCCGGCGGCAACCTGGGCCAGCTCCTGGAGTTCGTTTTCGATAGCGGCCTGTTCCTTACTCAAGACGATCAGGTCACTGACGGTGATGTCCTTGCGTTTGGCCAACTCATCCAGGCGTTGTTGTTGGGCTTGCAGGCGGTCCTGGCGGCGGCGTACGTCGGCGACGGCATCGGCTAGGTCCTCGGCGGTGGTTATGCGCTGGCCGAGTTTGCCGCCTTCTGCGGCCATCGCAACGATCGGCTCCACACCCGTCGGCGCAATGCGCAGAATGATCTGGCCGCCGCTGCTGTCTTCGGTGATGCCGAGGATATTGCAGGCACCGAAGCGTGCCGTTTCGCAGGCCTCGCGGGTGGCCTGCATACGAGGGGCGAGCAGGGCGCCGGGCAGGGCCAGGCTCAGCTCGTGCTCGTAGGCCAGTTGTGCCCCGGCCCGGCCCTGTTCGCCGTTGATCACCGTGGCGCGGGAGTGGTCCTTGGGCGAACAGCCTGCAACGGCCAACGCTGCCAGCAGGAGCAACAGGTAGGGTTTTGGTTTGCCGTCCAGGTGGCGTATTGCTGTTCCTTGGGATCAGGGGGGATTTGACGGCGATTAAAGCGGGTCTGGCGGATTAACGCAAAGCATCGTGGGGCAGAAGTGAGTGGCGCGGGCGAGTGCGGTGTTTGCCGTGCCACGCAGTCGCCCGCTCCCATAGATGGACTGCGTTTTTTCAGGAATACCACATGAAGAAAAGGCCTGGTTTTCGTGGAACCAGGCCTTTTCCGTGTTGCTCTTTAGTGCAGGGGGCTGCTGCGCAGCCCAGCGGGAGCAAGCTCCCTCGCCACAGAAAGCCCGCTCACTACAATCAGCTGCGTTCGAGGGCCAGGGCCACGCCTTGGCCGCCACCGATGCACAGGGTCGCCAGGCCTTTCTTGGCATCGCGTTTGATCATTTCATGCAGCAGGGTCACCAGTACGCGGCAGCCTGAGGCGCCGATCGGATGGCCGATGGCGATGGCGCCACCGTTGACGTTGACCTTGTCGGCGTCCCATTCCAGCTCTTTGCCCACGGCCAGGGATTGGGCGGCGAAGGCTTCGTTGGCTTCGATCAGGTCCAGGTCGCCCAGGCTCCAACCGGCTTTGTCCAGGCAACGGCGAGTGGCCGAAACCGGACCGATGCCCATGATGGCCGGGTCGACGCCGGCGTTGGCGTAGCTGGCGATGCGCGCGAGTACCGGCAGGCCGAGGGCCTTGGCTTTGTCGGCACTCATCAGCAGCACCGCAGCGGCGCCATCGTTGAGGCTGGAGGCATTGCCGGCGGTGACGCTGCCGTCTTTCTTGAAGGCCGGTTTCAGCTTGGCCAAGGACTCGGCGGTGGTGCCGGCGCGCGGCTGTTCATCCACGGCGAAGGCCACTGGGTCGCCTTTGCGCTGGGGAATCAGGATCGGTGTGATTTCGTCGGCAAACCGCCCGGCCTCAATGGCGGCGACGGCTTTTTGCTGGGAAGCCGCGGCGAACGCGTCCTGGGCTTCTCGGCTGATGCCGTATTTGTCGACCAGGTTCTCGGCGGTGATGCCCATGTGGTAATCGTTGAACGCATCCCACAGGCCGTCGGTGATCATGCTGTCGATCATCTTGGCGTGGCCCATGCGTAACCCGGTGCGCGCGGCGGGCAGTACGTAGGGGGCCAGGCTCATGTTTTCCATGCCGCCGGCGATGATCACGTCGGCGTCACCGCAACGAATGGCCTGGGCGCCCAAGTGCAGGGCCTTGAGGCCGGAGCCGCAGACTTTGTTCAAGGTCAGGCTGGGCACGGCGTGGGGCAGGCCGGCAAGGATCGAAGCCTGGCGCGCCGGGTTCTGGCCGCTGCCGGCGGTGAGCACTTGGCCGAGGATCACTTCATCCACTTCGGCCGGGTCCAGGCCGGTCTGTTCCAACAAGCGACGGATCACGGCGGCGCCCAGTTCGGGTGCCGGGATATTCGCCAGCGAACCCTGGAAGCTGCCCACGGCGGTGCGGGTGGCAGCAACAATCACGACGTCTTGCATGGGATCTGTCCTCACTGGAAGTGCATTTCTGGAACGTGGTCCGGGACGATCAGTTTACCGGCGGTCTTGCTCACAATCTCTTCAACGCTGACGCCAGGTGCGCGTTCCTTGAGGACAAAAGCGCCATTTTCGATTTCCAGGTACGCCAGGTCGGTCAACACACGCTTGATGCAGTTCGCACCGGTCAGCGGCAGGCTGCATTGGCTGAGCAGCTTGGATTCACCGTCCTTGGAGGCGTGGGTCATGATCACGATGATGTTTTCTGCACCGGCCACCAGGTCCATGGCGCCGCCCATGCCTTTGACCAGCTTGCCGGGGATCATCCACGAGGCGATGTTGCCGTGTACGTCGACTTCAAACGCACCAAGCACGGTGAGATCGACGTGGCCGCCACGGATCATTGCAAAGGACTCGGCCGAGGAGAAAATCGACGCACCGATGCGCGCGGTCACGGTCTGTTTGCCGGCATTGATCATGTCGGCATCAATGGTTTCTTCAGTCGGGAACGGTCCCATGCCGAGCAGGCCGTTTTCCGATTGCAGCATAACTTCCATGCCTTCGGGGATGTAGTTGGCGACCAGGGTCGGAATGCCGATGCCCAGGTTCACGTAGAAACCGTCCTGCATTTCGCGGGCGACGCGTTGAGCCATTTGTTCGCGGGTAAGAGCCATTTTATGAGTCCTTATTGTTCGGGCTGGGGGCGGATTATTTGCGCACGGTGCGCTGTTCGATGCGCTTCTCGAACGTGCCGCAGATGATCCGGTCGACGTAGATGCCAGGGGTGTGGATCTGCGCCGGGTCCAGCTCGCCCGGTTCGACGATTTCTTCGACTTCGACCACGGTGATCTTGCCGGCGGTGGCGGCCAGCGGGTTGAAGTTCTGAGCGGTGTGGCGATAGATGACATTGCCGAAGTGGTCGGCTTTCCAGCCTTTGACGATGGCGAAGTCACCGGTGATGGATTCTTCCATCAGGTACGGGCGGCCGTTGAATTCGCGGGTTTCCTTGCCTTCGGCGACCGGGGTGCCGACGCCGGTAGCGGTGAAGAAAGCGGGAATGCCGGCACCGCCTGCGCGCATTTTCTCGGCCAGGGTGCCTTGGGGGGTCAGCACCACTTCGATTTCGCCGCTGAGCAATTGCT
This sequence comes from Pseudomonas sp. OV546, assembly GCF_900116845.1. Taxonomy (NCBI): domain Bacteria; kingdom Pseudomonadati; phylum Pseudomonadota; class Gammaproteobacteria; order Pseudomonadales; family Pseudomonadaceae; genus Pseudomonas; species Pseudomonas sp. OV546. Next base: position 88,413 of record NZ_FPCE01000011.1, read on the forward strand.
TCTCGAACAGTGCGTTTTCGCCGACGTAGGAGGCGATCACCTTGCTGATCTGCTTTTCTTCCAGCAGCACGCCCAGGCCAAAACCGTCGACGCCGCAGTTGTTGGACACCACGGTCAGGTCGCGGGTGCCTTTGCGCTTGATCTCGGCGATGAGGTTTTCCGGAATGCCGCACAGGCCAAAACCACCGGAGAGCACGGTCATGCCGTCTTCCAGGCCTGCCAGCGCTTCTTCATAGGACGCCACGCGTTTATCGAAACCTGCCATATGCACCTCTTTTTCTTGTGTGTGGGCCAGCCAATGAACCGAGTGTTGCTCCGACGGATTGATTTGTTAAGTTGTTTTTTAAGGTTGATTGATTTAGAAAACAGCATAGTCGACCCGCCACCCGGAGCAACCTCATGACCGTCAAACAGATGCGCGCGTTTCTCGCCGTGGCCCAGAGCCTGAGTTTTGCTGCCGCCTGCGAGCGCCTGCACCTTTCCCAGTCGGCGCTGAGCCTGACCATCAAGGGCCTTGAAGAAGGCCTGGGTGGGCGCCTGTTCAGCCGCAATACGCGCAATGTAGCGCTGACACCCGAAGGCGAATCCCTGCTTCCGCTGGCACGCCGGCTGATTGCCGATTGGGACAACGCCGAGGATGAGCTGCGCCAACGGTTCACGCTGCAGCGTGGGCGAGTCACGGTCGCGGCGATGCCGTCGTTTGCGGGCAACTTGTTACCGCCGATCCTGAAGATATTCCGCGCACGTTACCCGCAGGTGAACGTGACGGTGCATGACTTGATCAACGAGCAGGTGCTGGAGATGGTGCGTGACCGCCAGGTGGAGTTGGGCGTGGCGTTCGAGCCGTCAGAAGGGTCGTCGCTGGCGTTCACGCCGTTGTACCTGGACCGCTTCATCGCTGTGGTGCCCGGTGATTCGCCGTTGGCGGGGTGTGCCGAAATCGATTGGAAGACCTTGCTGGAGCAGCCGTTCATCACCTTGCAACGGCCGTCCACGGTACGGGTGATGCTGGAAGAACACTTGGGCGCTCTAAAGATGAAGCTGCCGGTCGCACTGGAAAGCCATCAATTGGCGACGGTGGGCAAGATGGTTGCCAGCGGGCTTGGCGTCAGCGCGGTACCCGCGTTGTGCGCACGGCAGATGGAAGAGGCGGGTGCTCATTGCATCACTTTGACCGACCCGGTGATCGAGCGACCGATTGGGGTATTGACCAAGCCGGGGCATGAGCTGTCAGCGGCGGCGCAGGCGTTGTTTGATATTTTTCAGGATGAGGCCGCGAAAGGCCGGTTTCCGCTCTGATCACTGCAGGCGCCGGCTGTTGTTGATAACAGAATAACGATGGCAATAAAAAAGTCCGCTCGGCTTACCGGGCGGACTTAATGTGTTAATTAGTTTCTTATCAGCAGTATCTATCAATTACCTTAACGTGCGATTGGCCCTTGAGGTTCTGCCATTCGGTGTTAAGTGTGTGGAAGACTTGCTCGATAAAATTACGATCGGCTGCCGCTTTCTTACCAACATAACCCTGGCCGCGACGGTAAACCTTCAGGCGCGCTGCCAGTTCGCGGTGATTGCGGTCGAACTCGGCCTCTTCGGTATTGGGCTCCAGGCAGTCAAGTTGCACTTCGCCCGATTTGCCAATCCACAGGATATGGTCGTCGAGTGTGTCTTTCTGCGCTGCGAACATCTCAGCCAATTCATCGATAGTTGGTTGGTTGTTCAGATTCATGTGTAAGCCCCTTGACCAGTTGGCGATCTATCAGTTGGTTCGTTAAAACTTCTTTAGTTGTCTCCGGTTGCGAAAACCGGGCGTCAGCAACGGTCTGCCGAATACGGGCAGGGTCTTGAACCTGATGCATGTAGTCTTGCTGATGAGCTGCTACGCAATGCTTTCATAACGAAGATAAGCCGCATTTGAGCGCCTTGTACCGAGCCCTTTGGGCCGGTCAGCTTCATCAATCCGCCTTGTGGGCAGTGCACATCCGGAAAAAACAGCTCGGCGGTCAGACGAGCTTGTTCAAAACGCTGGTTGCCAACGCTCCCGATCCGGGAGACGTCTCGATAATGCAAGGACAAAATCGTTACGTCAACGGTTATGTAGTGATTATTTTTGCTCACTACATAAATTGCTGTGGGGACGGGAGAATGCGGGAAAACGTGACTTGAGCGTCATTTTTTGTGCGGTGGGTCGCGAGACTGAGAGGGCAAACTCAACACCGTTCAATGTGGTTGTGCTAGCCGAGTCGATCGACCAACAACGGCAACAACCGCTCGCACGATGCCTCGATTTTCACCTGCAGCAGTTCATCCCCCCGGGTCTTGCCCAGGTTGATGGCAATCACGGGCTTGCCGTGTTCGACCATCGCTTTGCACAAGCGAAACGCCGAATAGGCCATGAGCGATGACCCTACCACCAGTAACCCCTCGGCATGTCCTACCGCAGCCATCGCCCTGGCCGCTGTCGCCGGCGCGACGTTCTCACCAAAAAACACCACATCCGGCTTCAAGCGCTCGCCATTGCAATGGGGGCAGTGGGGGACCTGGAAGTGCTCTTCAAAGGCCGGGTCGAGCAAGGTGTCGCCATCCGGGGCCTGCACCGCATGGACTTGCGCCAGATAGGGATTGTCGATTTCCATCTGCCGCTGGATCACACCGCGCTCGCTGCGCTGTTGGCAGTCCAGGCACAGCACCCAATGCAGGCTGCCGTGCAGTTCGATCACATCGTGGCTGCCGGCCTGATCATGCAGGGTGTCGACGTTTTGTGTGATCAGCCCGCTGATGCGCTCGCGCTGCTGCAAGGTTGCCAACGCCAGGTGTGCCTGGTTCGGTTGCGCAATGCGTACCCTTGGCCACCCCAGCATCGCCCGTGCCCAGTAACGGCGACGTGCCTGCGGGGTGGCGAGGAACTCCTGATACATCATCGGTGCCCGGCCTCGACGCACGCCTTCGCTGTCGCGGTAATCGGGAATGCCCGACGACGTGCTGATCCCCGCACCGGTCAACACCAGAAAACGCCGTTCGGCCATGGCCCGGTGCAGGGTGTCGAGGTGGTCCTCTTGATGTTCCAGCGTGTCGAGCATGGGGTCCCCTATTCGCCGCGGATGTACTGCTCCAGCTGTTTGATCAGGTCAGCCTGGTCGGCGATGGCTTCTTTGACCAAGTCGCCGATGGACAGCAAGCCCAGCAGCTTGCCGTCTTCGACCACCGGCAGGTGACGCAGGTGACTGTCGGTCATGATGTTCATGCACTCATCGACCTTTTTATGGGAGTCGACGGTGATCACCGGAGAACTCATGACTTCATCGACCCGAGTGGTGACCGACGACAGGCCTTTGAGGATGAGTTTACGTGCGTAATCACGTTCGCTGATGATCCCTACCACCACGCCTTCCTTGATGACCGGCAAAGCCCCGACGTTTTTCTCCGACATCCGGACCAGTGCTTCAAACACGGTGTGGTCGTGTTTGATGGTATGGACCTCCTGGTTTTTCTGGTCCTTGCTTTTGAGCACTTGTGCAACGGTTTTCATGGCGGCCACTCCGGTGTTGTTGTTAGTTAGTCAGGGTCCCCTTACAGAATCCTAGACGGCCCACGCCGAGGCAAGGTCCAAAGCGGCGTTAAACCCGTCGAAAAGCGTCATTCGCCGGTTTTTTTCAGTATTCACCCAGCATTTGTCGGCTTTTTTGCCCGCTTGGGGCTGGCTGTCGTCTTGCGTGGCGCGCTCTTGCGTTTGTTTTTCCACGGCGTAGCGCCTCGACCTGCCGGGCTGGCCGGGCCGGTGATGGTCATGCGCATGCCATTGCAGCGCGCCACCTGCTTGCTCATCCAGGCCGCCTGTTTGGCGACGAATTCTTCCAAGCTCATTTCGCCGCTTTGTACCATGTCCAGCGCCTGCTCCCAGATCGCGGTAGTGCCAGGGTCGGCGATGGCGCGGGGCACCGCGTCGATCAGGCTGAACGCCGCCGGTGTCGCCGACAGCGCCTTGCCGTTCTTCACCAGGTAACCTCGGTCGAGCAACCCTTGGATAATCCCGGCGCGGGTGGCTTCGGTGCCGATGCCGGTGGTGTCCTTGAGCTTTTGCTTGAGCAGCGGGTCTTCCACCAGCTTGGCGACGTTTTTCATCGCCTTGATCAGGTCGCCTTCGGTGAAGGGCTTGGGTGGTTGGGTCCAGAGGTCCTTGAGGTTGACCTTGGCCACCGCGTAATCCTGGCCCTGCACCAATGTCGGCAATGCCTGCGGCACAGGCGCTTCACGGCCCTTGGCCGGTGTGAGTGCTTCGGGCAGGGCGCGTTTCCAACCCGGCTCGATCACCACTTTGCCCACCGCACGCAATGCTTGGCCCGCACAGTCGAAATCCGCTTGAGTGCGATCGTATTCATGGTTGGGCAGGAACTGCGCTAGGTAGCGCGCGCGAATCAATGTGTACACCGCACGATGCTTACCGGCCAATTGCCCGACCTCCTTGCCGGCACCGGTCGGGATGATGCCGTGGTGGGCGCTGACCTTGGCGTCGTTCCACGCCCGCGAGCGACGCTGGGGATCGATATGCGGCATCAATGCGTTTACCGCTGCATCAGCGCGTCCCAGCGCAGCCAGAATTTTCGGCGCTTCGCTGTGCTGACTGACCGGCAGGTAGCCGCAATCGCTGCGGGGGTAGGTGATGACTTTGTGGGTTTCATACAGCGACTGGGCAATATCCAGGGTTTCCTGCGCGCCGAGGCCGAGTTTCTTGGAGCAGATTTCCTGCAGGGTGCCGAGGTCGAAGGGCAGGGGCGCGACCTCACGCATGCGTTCGGTGCGTAGCTTCACCAGTCGCGCCGTGGCGGCATTGGCCATGGCATCGGCGGCGTCACGCGCCAGTTGCGGGTTGAGGCAGCGGCCCTGGTCATCACAGGCATCCTCGGCCGCGCGCCATTGGGCGGTGAAGGTCATGCGCTCGTGGTGCAGGTCGACATCGATGGCCCAGTAAGCCACCGGCACAAAATCCGCAATGCTGCGGTCGCGGTCCACCACCAGGCGCAGGGTCGGCGTTTGCACCCGACCTACGGGCAATACGCCCTGGTAACCGGACTGGCGCCCGAGCAGCGTGAACAGGCGGCTCATGTTCATGCCGATCAACCAGTCGGCGCGGGAGCGGCCCAGGGCCGAGTGATACAGGCTGAAGGTCTCGGCGCCGGGTTTGAGGGCCGCCAGGGCCTTGCGAATCGAGGCATCGTCGAGCGCCGACAGCCACAGCCGCTGGATCGGCCCGCGATAGCGGCAATGCTCCACCAACTCGCGCGCGATCATCTCGCCTTCACGGTCGGCGTCGGTGGCGATCACCAATTCCTGCGCTTCGCCCAGCAGTCGCTTGACCACCTTGAATTGGCTGGCGGTCTTGGGTTTGACCAGCATCTTCCATTTTTCCGGGACGATGGGCAGGTCGGCCAGCACCCAGCGTTTGTACTTGGCATCGTACGCATCGGGCGGGGCGGTTTCCAACAGGTGGCCGATGCACCAGGTGACTGTGACCCCATTGCCCAGCCAGCAACCGTCGCCCCGGCGGCTGGCGCCGAGCACGGCCGCAATATCCTTGGCCTGGGAGGGTTTTTCACAGAGGTACAGCCGCATGGTCATCACATCAGATGGGGTTGATGCCTTGCAGGATGCTTAGTCTGAGGGATTTGAGCAACTGTTATCTGTATGGATGTACAGCAATTTATGTAGGCGCTGGGGAATAAATGTGGGAGGGGGCAAGCCCCCTCCCACAGGCGATCTTCAGTGTTTGAAAATCCGTTGTTACGGGTCAGTTGTTATCGATATCCACATGCCGCGTTTCTTTCAGGCAGACCATCCCCACAATCAGGCTCACCCCTGTCACGACCACCGGGTACCACAGGCCGTAGAAGATATCGCCGGTGTACACCACCAGGGCAAACGACACGGTCGGCAGGAACCCGCCAAACCAGCCGTTACCGATGTGGTAGGGCAGGGACATCGAGGTGTAGCGGATGCGCGTCGGGAACAGTTCCACCATCAGCGCTGCCAGCGGGCCGTAGCACATGGCGGCGATCAGGATCAGCGCCACGATCAGCACCACCACCATGGTCTTGTTGACCTGGGCCACATCCGCCGAAGACGGGTAGCCGGCCAGGGTCACGGCGCCACGCAGGGCTTTTTCGTCAAACCCGTCGATACGCACGTCACCCACGCTCACCTGCACCGGGCTGCCGGCAGGTGCCACGGCGCTGCTGTAGGGCAGGCCTTGCTTGACCAGGAAGGTCTTGACCTTGTCGCATGGGCTGTCAAATTTCGCCTTGCCCACCGGGTCGAACTGGAAGGTACAGGTCGCCGGATCGGCCAGTACGGTGATCGGTGCCTGGCGACTGGCCTGGTCCATCGCCGGGTTGGTGTAGTGCGCCAGGCTCTTGAAGATCGGGAAGTACAGCACGGTGGCCAGCAGCAGGCCGAGCATCAGCACCGGCTTGCGGCCCACTTTGTCCGACAGCCAACCAAAGAAGATAAAGAACGGTGCGCCGATCACCACGCTGATGATCAACAACATGTTGGCCAGGGCCGGGTCCATTTTCAGGAACTGCGTGAGGAAGAACAGCACATAGAATTGCGCCGCGTAGAAGGTCACCGCCTGGCCGCCGTTGATGCTGAACAGGGCGATCAGCACGATCTTGAGGTTCTCCCATTTGCCGAAGGACTCGCGGATCGGCGCCTTGCTGACCTTGCCTTCCTCTTTCATTTTCAGGAACGCCGGCGACTCATGCAGGCTCATGCGGATCCAGGTGGAAATGCCCAGCAGCACGATGGAAAACAGGAACGGAATGCGCCAGCCCCACACTTCGAACTGGTCACCGGTGAAGTAACGGCAGGCCAGCACCACCAGCAGTGAGAGCAACAGGCCGAGGGTCGCGGTGGATTGAATCCAGCTGGTGTGAAACCCGCGCTTGCCCGCAGGCGCATGCTCGGCCACATAGGTCGCCGCGCCGCCGTATTCGCCGCCCAGGGCCAGGCCTTGGAGCATGCGCAGCACGATCAGGATGATCGGCGCCGCAATGCCGATGCTGGCGTAGGTCGGCAACAGCCCGACGCAGAAGGTCGCCACGCCCATCAAAATAATGGTGACGAGGAAGGTGTATTTACGCCCGATCATGTCGCCCAACCGGCCAAACACCAGTGCCCCGAACGGTCGCACCACAAAGCCGGCCGCGAAGGCCATCAAGGCGAAGATAAACGCCGTGGTGTCGTTGACCCCGGCAAAGAACTGCTTGCTGATCACCGCCGCCAGGGCGCCGTAGAGGAAAAAGTCATACCACTCGAACACCGTCCCCAGGGACGAGGCGAAGATGACCTTTCTCGATTCGTTGCCGGTGCTGGCGGTAACCGCCGAGCCCAGGGGTTGAGCATGTTCTGACATCGGGTAGCCCTCACAGTGATTATTTATTGTTGTTCCACTGTCGGCGCCAGGTTTGGCGCCGCTATTCAGATTGCATGAACCAGTTCTTTCTCCGGGGCGAGACTCCTTGTAGGCGGCGAAAGGATCAGCTGCGCGGCTTTCTCCGCGATCATCAGCGTCGGTGAACAGGTGTTGCCGGAGGTAATGCGCGGCATGATCGACGCATCGGCGATGCGCAACCCAGGGACGCCATGCACCCGCAGTTGCGCATCGACCACCGCCTCTTTATCGCTGCCCATGCGGCAGGTACCGACCGGGTGGAAGATGGTCGTACCGATGCGCGCGGCGGCTTCGTGCAGTTCCTCTTCGGTCTGCAGCGAGTCGCCCGGCAGATATTCCACCGGCTTGAACTGGCTCAGGGCCGGTGCGGCAACGATGCGGCGGGTCAGGCGGATCGCATCGGCGGCCACACGCAAGTCTTCCGGATGGCTGAGGTAGTTGGGACGGATCAGCGGTGCATCCGCCGGGTTGGCCGAGCGAATGTCGATGCGCCCGCGACTTTGCGGGCGCAAGTCGCAGACCGAGGCGGTAAACGCCGGGAACGCATGCAGCGGTTCGCCAAAGCGTTCCAGGGACAGCGGTTGCACGTGGTATTCAAGGTTGGCCGAGGCCTGTTCCGGGCCCGAGCGGGCAAATGCGCCGAGCTGACTGGGCGCCATCGACAGCGGGCCGCTGCGGTCGTACAGGTAGCGCAGGCCCATCCCCATCTTGCCCCATACGGTGCCAGCGATCTGGTTGAGGGTGCGGGCGTTTTCCAGCTTGTAGATCAGCCGCAGTTGCAGGTGATCCTGCAGGTTGCCGCCCACGCCCGGTAACTCGTGCAGTACCTCGATGCCCAATGGCTTTAGCACGTTGGAGGGACCTATCCCGGAGCGTTGCAGGATGCCCGGTGAACCCACGGAGCCGGCGCACAGCACAATCTCCTTGCGCGCTTTCCAACTGACCTGCTGGCCGTGCTGACGCGCGACCACCTGAGAGGCGCGGCCGTTTTCCAGCAGCACGCGGTCCACGTCCACGTCGGTCAGCACTGTGAGGTTGGGGCGTTGGCGGACCGGCTTGAGAAACGCCTTGGCTGCGTTCCAGCGCACCCCGGCTTTCTGGTTGACCTGAAAGTAGCCGCAGCCTTCGTTGTCGCCCTGGTTGAAATCGTTGAGGTTGGCAATGCCGCTCTGCGCCGCTGCGTCACGGAACGCATCGAGGATCGGCCAGTGCAGGCGCTGTTGCTCGACCCGCCATTCACCGCCGTCGCTATGGAACTCCGAGCTGCCGGCAAAGTGGTTTTCGCTTTGCTTGAACAGCGGCAGCACGTCTTTCCAGGCCCAGCCTGCGTTGCCTTCTGCCGCCCAGCCGTCGTAGTCCAGGGCCTGGCCGCGCATGTAGATCATGCCGTTGATGGACGAACAGCCGCCCAGCACCTTGCCGCGTGGATAACTCAGCGCACGGCCTTGCAGGCCTTCCTGGGCTTCGGTCTTGAAGCACCAGTCGGTGCGCGGGTTGCCGATGCAGAACAGGTAGCCGACGGGGATATGGATCCAGGGGTAATTGTCGCGGCCGCCGGCTTCCAGCAGCAGCACGCGATGGGCGGGGTTGGCGGACAGTCGATTGGCGAGCAGGCAGCCCGCGGGGCCGGCGCCTACCACGATGTAATCGTATTCAGCAGTTGCAAAGGGCATCTGAGGCCTCGCTTGTTTTTCTTATTGGTTCCATCCTAGTTGTTAGTTTTCGTCTTAAAAATGTTAGTTTTTACCCAGCTGCTGTGCGTTTTTAAACAGCGTAGCCGAGGCTCATTCAATGGAGGCGTCATGTTCGACTGGAACGACCTGCGGTACTTTCTCGAGTTGCAGCGCAGCGGCCGCCTGCTTACCGCCGCGCAACGCCTGAAAACCACGCATGCCACCGTGGCCCGGCATATCGAGGCGATCGAGAAAAGCCTCGGCACCGCACTGTTCGTGCAGCATGCCCAGGGCTACGAACTGACCCCCGCCGGCGAAGCCCTGCTCAAGCACGCGGAAGCCATGGAAAACGTCGCGCTGCTGGCCGAAGACGAACTGACCCACTCCGCCGCGCCCCTGGGCAAGATCCGCCTCGGGGTGGCCGAAGGGTTGGGCGTGATGTTCCTGGCCAGCCGCATGGGCGGCCTGTTCGACCGCTACCCCGGCCTGGAAGTGGAACTGGTGGCGGTGCCGCGCTTTGTCAGCATCCTCAACCGCGAAGCGGAAATCAGCATCCACCTCGAACGCCCGAGCGTCGATCAACTGGTCACACGCAAACTCACCGACTACCGCCTGGCCCTCTACGCCAGCCGTGCCTATCTGGACCGCAACCCGCCGATCGAAAAACGCGAAGACCTCGCGGCGCATGCGTGGATCGATTACGTGGACGACCTGCTGTTCAGCCAGGAGCTCAAATTCCTCAGCAGCTTCTGCCGCAACCCCAAGGTGGTGTTCCACAGCACCAGCGTGATCGCCCAGCACCAGGCGGCGCGCTCCGGGTTGGGGATCGCGGTGTTGCCGTGCTTCATGGCAGCCGGCGACCCGGAGCTGGTGCCGTTGCTGCCGGGGGAGGGGATCCAGCGCAGTTACTGGATCAGCTCGCGCCGGGAGTTGCATAAGTCGGTGCGGCTGCGGGTGTTGTGGGACTACGTGGTGGAGTTGTGCGCGCGGGAGCAAGGCTTGTTGCTGGGCGAAACCAACTGAAGAAACCGGATCAATACTGCTCCCACATTGGATTTGTGTGGAATCACTGAACCCGGTCAGGCGCGCAACTCAAACTCGGCACTCCCCAGCCGTTCCCCATTCACCAGCACATGCACCACATGCCGGCCAGGGTAATGCTTGCGGGTGGTCATGTCGCGAATGTGCTGTTCGCGCCGAATGTGCTGCTGCTCTCCGGCACCCAGGCTGAATGCCTTGAGCTTGAACACCTTCGCCGCGCCGTGGCCGGTGCTCTTCACGTAGTCGATGGCGTAATCCACCACCAGCTTCTGTGGGGCCGGGGCCGTGGATTCCAGGGTGAAGGACAGGTTGATGCGTTCGCCGAGGTTGATCACCGCTGGCGTGACCATGAGATGGTGGATCTTCACTTCGGCCTTGGCGCCTGCACCCATAAGGGTCAATGCACGCGTATTGCCTTGCTTGATCAGGCTGCGCAGGGCATGGCGGGCGATCCAGGCGGTGTGAGGGTTCTCCAGGTTCCAGCCTTCGATCAGGCTGAGCACCCACTCCGGGTGGTCCTTGGTGATGTCGTTGAGGTGGTTGGCCACGGACTTGCGCACGTACAGGCTGCTGTCGGCCTTGAGGTGGTCGAGGATCGACGCGCACAACTCAGGGTCAGCCTGGACTTCGGCCAAGCGAAACGACCAGGGCAAGCGCGGCCGCGACCCTTCGCTGGCCAGGCGGCGCACGTGTTCGTTGTCATCCTGCGACCACGCCTGCATGACCGCCAATGTGCGCTGGAAGTCGTGCAGCAGAAAGTGGCGGATGGCGAATTCGGCGGAGCCAAACGTTGTGAAGTATTTGAGGGCAGCCATGGAGCGCTTGAAGTCATCCCGCCCATAGCTCGCCACGTAGTGCGGCAAAAACAGGCTGACAAACCCACTGTTCAGGCGTGGCGCCAAGGCGTAGAGCCGCGTGAGGGTTTGCGGGTAGTCCAGCGGGATCACCGCATGCAGGCTCTCGCTGACCCGCGCCATGCGCTGCATCACCGATAACTCGGCCAGCCCGGCCTTGGCGTGCTTGAGGAAGCCCTTGGCGTCGAACGCCGGGTACACCGCCGTCATCTCACTGGCGATGTGTTGCAGGCGTTCGACGTTGAAAATTTCCTTCAGCGCCGGGGCAGCTTGGTCGGTCATCGATGATTCCAGGGGCGGTTAAAGAAACCAGCGGTATTCCCGCGCATTGATCTCTTGTTGAAAGGCCAGGTGATCCTGGCGTTTGTTCTCGCAGTACACGTCGACAAATTCGGCGCCCAGCTTATCGCGCAACACCGCTTGATGCTGCATGGCGCGTACGGCTTCGAGCATTTCCAGGGGGAAGTCGCTGCCGCTGCTACGGTCCTCGTTCAGCGGGGCGATGGGTTCGCGCTTGGCTTCGAGGCCATGCTCCAGGCCCACCAGGATCGCCGCCAGTACCAGGTACGGGTTGGCATCGGCACTGGCCAGGCGATGCTCGACGCGCAGGTTGCGTGGGTCGGACTCGGGAATGCGCACACACGCGTCGCGGTCTTCAAAGCCCCAGCTGGCGCGGGTGGCGGCATTCACCGTGCCGCCCAGGCGGCGGAAGGCGTTGTGGTTGGGCGAGAAGATCGGCATGCAGTGCGGCAACAATTCCAGGCACCCGGCCACGGCGTGGCGCAGGGGCTGCTGCTGATGGGCTGCGAGCACATTGTTGCCCGCGCCGTCATACAGGCTGACATGCACGTGCATGCCGCTGCCCGGGAATTGCAGGTAAGGCTTGGCCATGAAACTGGCGCGGTACCCCTGTTTGAGCGCCACGCCACGGGTGCTGCGGCAGAACAGGGCGGCCCAGTCGGCGGCGCGCAGGCCGTCGTCGAGGTGGCCGAAGTTGATCTCGAACTGGCCGGGGCCGAGTTCGGCGGTGATCACCGTGATATCGATGCCCTGGTCCTTGGCGGTTTGCGCCATGTCATCCAGCACGCCGTTGAAGCGTGACAGCCGTTCGATGTGCAAGTTGGGCTGGTCGTCGGCATCGCCGCTGAGCGGGTCGCGGGCGAATTGCGGCAGGCCGTTATCCAACGTTTTGTCGAACAGGTAGAACTCCAGCTCAAACGCCACCACTGGGTGGATGCCCTTGTGCTGCAGGCGCTCCAGCACCTTGGCCAGGACTTCGCGGGGTTCGAATTCGATGGGCGCGTCGGTGCCATCGGAGGTCATCAGCATCTGGCCCAACGGCTGTGATTCCCAGCTCACCGGCTTGAGCGTGCCCGGCACCAGGCGGCGGTTGGCGTCCGGGTCGCCGTCGTTGAAGCAGTAGTCGCCAATCTTGAACAACCCGCCCTGAGCCCCCAGCAACACGGCATTCTGCGGCAGCTTCAACGGGCTGCCGGCGGCAACTCTTTCCAGCATCTCGATGGGGTAGCGCTTGCCGTAGAAATGCCCGGGAATGTCCAGGGCGATCAGGTCGACATAACGCACATCGGGATGGTTCTGGCGAAAGGTCCGTACTTCGGCCAGTAACGTGGAGGCATGGCTTTTCACGGGTGTTGCTCCTAGTTGTAAACCCACAACACGCGGGCGGGCAGGTCGGTGAGGTTGGCGTAGCGGCAATGGGCGAAGCTGGCCAGGTGAAAGCTGTCGCCGGGGCCAAGGGTGACCGGATCGGCCTCACCTTCTACCCACAGCGTTAATTCGCCCTCCAGCACAAAACCGGCCTGCTCGGCGCGATCGCTCATGGTTTGTTCGCCGCTGTTGGCGCCAGGGGCCAACAGGCTGTCGAGCATCGAGAACGCGCCGTTCATGCTCGGTGAGACGAGGATGTCGGTGATGCCATTGGCGTAATACACGGTGCGCCGCTCGTTGGGGCGGGTGATCCAGTCCACGGCCTTGGGTTTGGGCTGGCTGTAGAAGTAGGTGGTGGGCACGTCGAGGGCGTGGCTGATGGCGGTCAAATCGGCCACCGTCGGTCGCGACAGGCCGCGCTCGACTTGGGACAGGAAACCCACGGAACGCTCAATTTTTTGCGCGAGCTGGGCGAGGGTGAGCTTCTTGTGCTTGCGCAGATCGTGGATCAACGCCGCGAGAGTGGCGAGTTCTTCTTGTTGGTTCATGAAATTTATTTCGATTAATTTCATGAAAAATTACAGGATTTATTTCATGCGGGCAATGGGGGCTGCAGGATGAGGGGGTTCCTGTGGCGAGGGAGCTTGCTCCCGCTGGGCTGCGAAGCGGCCCCAACTCGTACGCCGCGTTCGTTCAGGTCATTCAGGGTTTAGCTTTTTGGGGCTGCTGCGCAACCCAGCGGGAGCAAGCTCCCTCGCCACATGGGTGGAAGGAAATATGAGGAAATTGAATTGAGCAGGGAGATGGGCGCGGACTGCTAGGTTGAGTTGATCAGATTATCAATCGCCAGGAGCATTGAGTTGCTTCAGAAGCCCAGCTCTCATTTGTTACGTTGTGGTCGTTACTCAGAAACAGGTCGTGCCTACTTGGTGACCGCGGTGGTTTATCAACGGCGGCCTGTATTTACCCACTTTTACCTGGGGCGGTTGCTGGTTGCAGAACTCAAGCAGGCCCATGACCTCGGCCTGGTTGAATCACTCGCCTGGGTCATCATGCCGGATCATTTCCATTGGTTGTTTGAATTGCAGGACGCGTCGCTGCCCCAGGTTATGCAGCGGGTGAAATCGAGGAGTACGCTGACGATCAATCGAGCCTGCGGCACACAGGGCGCTTTTTGGCAAAGCGGATACCATGATCGAGCCGCGCGTGCCGAAGAAGACCTTATCCAAATCGCGCGCTACATCATCGGTAATCCCCTGCGAGCAGGCTTGGTGGAGCAAGTGGGCGACTACCCTCTATGGGACGCTACCTGGCTATGAAGGCATGTCACCTGTGGCGAGGGAGCTTGCTCCCGCTGGGCTGCAAAGCGGCCCCAATTCATACGCCGCGTTCGTTCAGGAGCTATACGGTTTAGCTTTTTGGGGCTGCTGCGCAACCCAGCGGGAGCAAGCTCCCTCGCCACGGGGGTGGTGCGCTACATCATCGGTAATCCCCTGCGAGCTTGGTGGGTGACTACCCTCTATGGGACGCTACCTGGCTATGAAGGCAGGTCACCTGTGGCGAGGGAGCTTGCTCCCGCTGGGCTGCGAAGCGGCCCCAACTCTTACGCCGCGTCTGTTCAGGGAGTACACGGTTTTGCTTTTTGGGGCTGCTGCGCAACCCAGCGGGAGCAAGCTCCCTCGCCACGGGGGGGGCGCTACATTATAGGTAATCCCCTGCGAGCAGGCTTGGTGGGTGACTACCCTCTATGGGACGCTTCCTGGCTATGAAGGCATGTCACCTGTGGCGAGGGAGCTTGCTCCCGCTGGGCTGCGAAGCGGCCCCAATTTATACGCCGCGTCCGTTCAGGGAGTACACGGTTCTGCTTTTTGGGGCTGCTGCGCAACCCAGCGGGAGCAAGCTCCCTCGCCACAGGTGACGTGTTGCTTGATTGAATGATCGCGCGTGGCAGCGGTCCGAACCTGGGTACGCATCATTCATTGAAGGAGCACCCATGAAATCCAAATCCCTGATCGCTTGCCTGCTGGTCGCCACGAGCCTGTCCACCGCCAGCTTTATCGTGCAGGCCGGTGATACCCCTCAGGAAACCGTGCAACCTTCGAATATCAACGCCCGTGACTTGAAAGAAGGTGATCGCGCGCCGGATATGCTGATGCGCAAGGAATCGGCCGTCAGCGACTGGAAAAAACGCGGTCTCAAGCAGCCTGAAGAAGACAGCCAATGGACGCGGGTAGGCGATAAGTTCGTACTGCTCAAGACCACCAACGGCACCATCCTGGAGATCACCCCCGTCAAGAAGTGACGGTGGTTATCGTAGCGGCTCAGGGTTGAGGTAACCGGCTTCAAAAACCGCGTTACCTTCCCAGCGAAGAAAGCAGGGGGTGCTTACTCCACTAAGAAACTACCCCCGCACGCTGAGCTTATTGTTGCGTCGCTGAAGGCAAATCATCCAGCGTGAGCTTACCCACGTTGTTGCATTGCAATTCGTAGCGCAGCTCTTCCACCATCTTTTCAACTTCTTGCGGGGTCTGCAGCCGGTTCGTGCTGATCCCGGTCACCACCAAGTCCACGCGGCCGGTTTCAGCGTCGTAGACCTTGAGCGTCAGGGACGCATCCCGGCACAACGTGAATTCACATGTCAGCGGCGACAGGCCTTCTTCGATGCAATTTCGCAATTGAGAGAGGGTAAACATGCTGTTTCCTTCAAGGCATAAGTTTCGACCCTTGAAGGTTAAGGACTGGCCCCTGGCGCCATAAGGCGAATTCGCACTAGGTGCACTAGTGCATTTGCACTTAAAGGGTTTACTTTTTAAGACGCAACTCGCCCGCAAACAGCCCGCGTTCACGGGCCCAGACGATGGCCGAGCTGCGGCTGTGCACCCCCAGTTTCGAGTACACCGTGGCGACATGATTGCGCACCGTATTGGGCGCCAGTTTCAGCCGCAAGGCGATCTCCTTGTCGGCCAGGCCTTCGCAAATCAAGCCCAGCACATCGCGCTCGCGGGCCGTGAGGTCGGTAAAGCTGATATTGGGTTGGTTGGGACTGTTGACGCTCTTGGCGTTGGCCAGTTTTTCGATGAGGGTCTGGCTGAACCAGGAGGCGTCCTGCATCACCTCTTCGATGGCGGCCACCAGTTCCAGTTCCGAGCGTTTGCGTTCGGTGATGTTCATCATCACCAGCAAATAGCAGGGCACGTCCTGAATGATCACGGTGTCGGCAGAGACCACACAGTCGATCACCTCATTGCCTTTTTTACGCACCTTGAGGTCCTGGCCGTCGAGATTGCCGGCTTTTTCCAGGCTGGTGAACAACTGCGCACCCGCTTGGGGGCTGTCGATGAAGTCGATGTCTTCGACGGACTTGCCGATCAGTTCCTCGCTGGTATAGCCGGTGAGACTCATGAACGCTTCGTTGATGTCCACCACCTGGCGGTTGGCGGCGCTGCACACCAGGGTGGGCACCGGGGTCAGGCGGAAAGACTTGGCGAAGCGTTCCTCACTCTGGCGCAGGGCGATTTCCGCTTTGCGTCGCGGCTCCAGGTCCATGAAGGAAAACAGCATGCAGTCCTCTTCGTTCATGTCCAGCGGCTGGCCGGCGACGATCACCAGTTTGCTGCCACCTTCGGGCAGTCTCAGTTCGGCCTGCATTTGCGGGATGGTCGCGCCTTCGCCCAGGCGCTGGATGGCCAGGTCCTTGCGTTCGGCCTGTTCCAGTACGTCCAGTTCATACACGGATTTGCCGATGACTTGGTCGCGGTTGTAGCCGGTCATTTCCAGAAAACCCTGGTTCACCTTGATGTAACGCAGGTCGCTCAAGCGGCAGATCACCGCGGGCGCCGGATTGGCGTTGAAGGTTTTCTCGAACCGCTGCTCGGCGCTCGCCCATTCGGTGGCGTCGCTGAGGATCAGCACCAGCAATTCCGGTTCGCCGTGCGAGTCCGTGATGATCAGGCTGCGCAGGCGATGGACCCAGGTCTTATCGGCGTCAGCGATGGGGGTGCATTCGACCACCACATCACTGAACTCTTCGCCTGCGGCTACGCGGGCGAGGGGGTAGTTTTCCAGTAGCACCGGATGATTGTTGCGATAGCGCAGGGCGAAGTGTTCGGCGTAGGCCTGGGTATTGGCACCCAGTGCCGTGACGTCATCAATGCCGTGCATGTTCAGTGCGGCTTCATTGGCCCAGAGGATGGTCTGGTCGACCTCAGCGAGGATGATCCCGTCGGACACACCGGAGATTATTTGCTGCAGTTGGCGACGGTTGGTTTCTTTGGCGAGAACATCCTGGGTCATAGAATCTCCGGGTTTTGGGTGCATGAAAGTACGACACCCGGGTATCAGGATAGTGCAGAGAAAGTGCAGGGAGGGGAGTGCGAATGCACCAGGCGACCTGGTGCATTTGGGCCACGACTGAACGTATGTCGTTTCGCCACACTCACACCCATCAAGGCATTTCGCCTTGCTCCCATAACGTGTGAAGGACCTCTGTATGACCACTGTCTATGAAACCAATCGCTCGCTGTTTCGTGTGTCCTGGAGCTCGGTGCTCGCCGGTAGTGCAATTGCCCTGGTGACCTATCTGGTACTCAGTGTGCTGGGCACGGCCATCGGTGCCAGCGCGGTCAACCCCATGGAAGCCGGTAACCCGCTGAGCGGTTTCGGCACCGGGGCAGGGATCTGGCTGTTCGTCTCCACGCTGGTTGCCATCGGCGTTGGCGCGTTTGTCGCCGGCCGCACGGCACCGGATCGCGGCGGCCTGCACGGCGTGCTGACCTGGACCGTCACCACCTTGCTCACCACCTGGCTGCTGGCTGGCTTGGCCGCCAGTGTCGTCGGCACTGCCGGCAATGTGGTCGGTAAAGGCCTGTCGGCTGCTGGCAGTGGTATCGCCGCGGCGGCGCCAGGCATTGGTGACAGCATCAAGCAACAACTGAACGAGCAGGGTATCCAGTTGGATTGGAACAGCCTGCAAGGCGAACTCGATACCTTGCTCAAGCAGAGCGGCAAGCCTGAACTGGACCCGGCTAACGTCGAGCAGAAGACCGACCAGGCCGCCGCCGATGGCAAACAGTCCGCCACCGCCGCAGCGACCGACCCTGCCCAGGCCGGCGATGCGCTGAAGCAATGGTTCGAGCGCGTCAAAGCCTCCGGTGAGCCTGCGCTGAACGCGGCCGATAAAGAAGCCCTGGTCAACATCGTGGCTGCCCGTACCGGCAAGAGCAAGGAAGAAGCCACGCAGATCGTCGACAACTACGCCCAGGCCTATCAACAGGCCATGCAGAAGGTTGATGAGCTGAAACAACAGGCTGAACAAAAAGCCCGTGAAGCCGCCGAAGTGGCCGCCAAGCAACTGTCCCGCGCTGCCTGGAGCACTTTGGCCATGCTGTTGCTGGGTGCGGCCTTGAGCTTTTTTGTGGGTCGCCTGGCGCTGACCAACCGTCGCGTGCCGTTGGCTTAAACCTTTGGGTCGAGTGGCAAGGACGCCGCTTTTCCCGTCACGGCAGCGCTGTACTTGGGTGTGATACGCGTAAACTGGCGGCCTTTTACGCGTATGACACACAGATGCCCCTTGAGCGCAGGCAAAGCCGTCGGACTGTTACTCCTCTCTTCTCTGTTGGCGGCGTGTGGTACTTCACCGCCACGCAACCCCAACGATCTCTGCAGCATCTTCCGTGAAAAGGACGACTGGTACGACGCCGCTAAAGTCACGCAAAAGCGTTGGGGCGTGCCGATCCAGGTGCCGTTCGCCATCATGTACCAAGAGTCGGGTTTCCATCAGGACGCCTTGGCCCCACGCAAATACCTGCTGTGGATCATCCCCTGGGGCCGCGTCTCTACCGCCGCGGGTTACGCCCAGGCCAAGGATGAGGTGTGGAACGACTACCGCAAAAGCACCGGCCGCAGCGGCGCCAGTCGCCATGACTTCGACGACGCCATCGACTTTGTCGGCTGGTACATGGACAAGACCTACAGCGTCAACGGCGTGTACAAATACGACGCCTACGGCCAGTACCTGAACTACCACGAAGGCTGGGGCGGCTACCGCCAGCGCACCTACGCCAGCAAAGCCTGGTTGCCGCCGGTGGCCAGCAAGGTACAGGCGCGCTCGCAGATGTATGCGCAGCAATATGCGGGGTGTAAGGATGATTTGGGGCGGGGATTCTGGAGTCGGTTTTGGCGGTGGTTGTGAGAGACCAAAAGCTGTTCCCACGCTGCAGGAGGCACGCAGCGTGGGAAGGCTCTTACGCTTGAACTAACCAACCTACCAGCGGCACTATCATCAATGTACTCAACGCCATTGAAGTGACATTACCTATATACGGGTGAACGTGTGCGGGCACGCGCGCTGCAATCGCACAGGCCAATGGCGGCGCGATCAGCGCCCCGAGCAGTGCACTCGAAGCAATGACTGTCCAACTACCACCATGGGTCAATACAGCCGCAGGCACGACGGATACCAGTGGAACGTAGGTTGGGTACCAGCCTCGTTTGATCCACTGTTTTCGCCAGATCACGACACCTGACAACGATGTCAGCGCCTGGGCGCCCAGCAGCGGCAAGACCAGGCCTGATCCATACGCCGGGCTGACGGGGTTCAGGGCGTATGCCAATAACACGCCTGCCAGCAACCCGAGACTGGCGAGTTCGTTCCCAAAAAACGGCGCTTCGGAAAAGTCTGCCAGCACCCGCCGAAGGCTCCAGGCTATCCCGTAAGTAGGCGGTTTTGCAGGCGCCGGTCTGGCGGGGGCGATGTAGTCGGAACGCACCAGCAAGGGCACTCTACGACACAGTACAAACGCTATGACACTGCCGACGGCCATGCCCACCACGTTGCCGATAACCACTGGAAGACCTAGCGGTACGCACACGAAGTTCACGATCAACAAGCACATAGGCGTCACCAGCAATGCGCCCAGCACCGCACCGTTTATCGCAACTTTCCAGCCGCCACCGAACATCAGCACCATCGCCGCCGGTAATGAGACGAACGCCGCGAACGTCGGTTGCCACGTCTGTGCGGTGACGCTCCAGCCCCACAGTAGATTGCTCAGCAGTAGCCCCAACAGTGAACTGGTTATCAGCCAAGGCCACAGTCCCGTTCCGTAGGAAATGGAAAATCCCTGCCAGGTTTTACCGTGCTTGCTTGCCCACCAAGCCAGGTAAGCGCCGCCCAGCAAGCCGAGTGATGCAAGTTCATGCTTGTAGAAGGCTACTTCACTGATATCCCCCAGTATCCACCGTAGCCACGCAACCGGATGGGGCAGGCTCGCGACCATCTCGGCGTAGCCCGGCCATGAGCCTTGAGTGCTCAGCGCTACCCAAAGCACCAGCAGTACGCTACTCAACCCCAGCATCAGGACGGTGATGTCCATCCAGGAACAGCCGGATCTCGTTTCGGTAATGAGTGTTTTCATGCTGTGCCCTCCGATCAACGTGGAAGGGCAGGGTGGTGGGAGTAACCGAGCATTTGATCGTAGAGATCATTACGTCGATCACGTTGCAGGTCATTGAGGCTGTTCCAGATCGGAGCACTGCGGGCGCTGGTGACATCAATGTCCGCGAACAGGATTTCCTGGCGATTGGCCGAAGCTACCGCGCCAATCGGCCAGCCGTTGGTGCCGGCAATCAACGAGCATCCGAGGTAGCGCGCTCCACGCTCTTCGCCAATGCGGCTGGCGGCGGCGATAAACACATTATTGACGTGGGCGGCGGTCATCGTCAGGTATGACGCCATGCATTTGCCTGCCTCATCGAATAGCGGCGGTGGCGTCCACACCCAGTTATTCAGGCTGCAAATAATATCGGCACCTTGCTGGCCAAGAATGCGGGGCACCTCCGGGAACCAGATATCCCAACAAATCAGCAAGCCAATACGGCCGATCGGCGTTTCAAACACTGGAAAGCCCGTATTGCCAGGGGTGAACCAAAGCTTTTCCAGGTTCCACAAATGCGCTTTGCGGTATTTGCCGATAAACCCGTCAGGACCTAGCAGCACGGCCGTATTGAACAACTGCATACCGTCTATTTCGCACAGGCCAGCCACCAGATAAACCTGATGCCTGCAGGCAAAGTCTATCCATGCCTGCACACTGGTACCGTCTGGAACCAGTTCGGCGTGATCAAAAGCATCCTGGCGACTGCTGAAAAAATACCCGCAATTGGTGAGCTCAGGCAGCACGATCAGGTTGGCTCCGCCGTTTGCGGCTTCGGTTGCCAGTGCAAGACTTTGATGCAAGTTATTGGCTCGGTTATTCATGCCAACCTGAGGATCAAGTTGTATGACCGCTACGCGTGCAGGGCTTGCTGGTTCGCTCATGGAGGTGACCTCTTATTGTTATACAACCGGAAATCGGTTGGGTGTTTATAAGAGGCGAGCAAATGTTTAATTGAAAGTCGGGCGATTCCCGTTGCGTTGTAGTCTCTTTCTTTTACGGTTCGGCTTTGTAGGTGGGATAGTCATGCATAGTAAAACCTCCGTTGAATGTTGCACGGGTTTTGTTGCAAATGTTTATCACGGTATCCACTGCTCCTCTGAAACAGGGTTCCGTCCAGCCTGCATCGACGGAGAAAGACTCCCCGCAGAGGTAAAGGCCTGACTTATGAGAGAAGTTACGATTATATTGCAGTAGTTTCATAGCGTTGTAGTAAGTGCCTGCACGGTAAAGCTTTGCGCAACCCAGTGCGTTTTTATCGTTCATCCAGCGTTGCACGACCGCTTGTTTGCGTCCGATGTAGGGTGATATTTTTTCTTTTATGTTTGTGGATTTCAACAGGATTCGGTCAAGGTCTTCGATGCATTTGTCTACAAGCTCTTCATCGCTGAACACCGATAACTTTGTGGCATCATCTTCCCACGTATAGCTGAGTAGGATGCAATCATAGGTGTTGGTGTTGTTATAGCGGTACGTGTATACATCATGAACTAAACTGTCTGTCACGAGCGTCTGCGGAATGTTCTTGTTGTGAGAGAGGAACGACTTTTTAAGCGGGGCGTACACTTTACAGCTGGTTTCCCAGTGAGCTGATTTGTAGGCTTCTGTGATCTCGAAGGGGAGCATTTCCTGGCTGAAGCCTTCAATGGATACCTGTGTTTCGATCAGCCATGAGGGCAGCGTCATTACGACAGAATCGCAATCGATGAATGCGTTGCTCGATGTTCCTTTTGGGCTGATGCTCCAGTCGTAATAGACGCGTATTTGCCCGTTGTTAAGTTTCTTCAGTTTTGTCACTGCACTGCTGGTCAATAGCCCGGACTGACTTTTTATGAGGTGTTCGTACAAGGAATCCTGCGTTTCGCCGGGTTTGATGAAGAGCAGGGACTCGGCCAGCGATCCAAGGCCGATGTAGTTTGGTTTGTTGAACGCAATGCCTCTCGAATCCAACGTCTCAGGAGCGTCCAAGTAAGGCGAGGCCATGAGGGTGCCGTCCGCGTTTACGCGGCCGTGGATCAGTTGCAGATGACTACTGAATCCGAATATTGCAGTGCGTAGCGGATAAAGCGCGCAGACGTCATAAAACGCTCCCCAACTGCCATCACCAATTCCGATCGCGTAGAAAACAGCCGACTCCTGCGCCGTCATGCCCATGCCACCAAAGTTTCCAGGGTTGCTTTGATTCCAGTTGTCGATACTTGGCATTTTGACCAGGTCGCGAAAGGAAATACCTTCATATGTTCTGACTATCGACGCCCACATGTCCTCCCAGTGCTCAGCCCCATAATGTTCGGCGATGATCCGCGTCATGCGTTCGGCGAAGACTTTCCATTTTGCAAAAACGTTGCCCAACGTTTGACCCGGAGGCGGGGTTTTCCCATCGGCGTTTTTCCAGATGAGCATGGTGGGTTCTGTGCTGTTATCGATGCTTCCCTCTCGCAGGTAGATACCCGTTGAGCGCACTGCAGGGCTACCCGGGTTTGGAAAGTCTGAATGACGTAATTCGAACGCATTGGCGTAATAGGCCATCAGTGATCGCCCCTCTTTAGGAGGCTCGCTTGAGTGGTTGAAGAACGGCATCCTCATTGCACCCATCTCGAAAGGTGGTCTGCCGACAGTGTTGGTATTGTTGTGCCCAAGGGCGGTAAGGTGCCTGCCGCCAATGCGTGTCGATTTTTCAAGTAAAGTCAGGTTGGTGAAACCGCATCGATACAGTTCGCGTGCGGTTGTTAAGCCTGTAATGCCCGCGCCGATGATGCAGATTTTATGTTGGGTTTCAGTGGCCAGCGCGATGCCATTTACTTGCTCGACCAACGCGCGATAGTCAAAGCACAAATCAGGCGGGTTGGGGTATGTCGTTCTCCATTTATTCTTGCTGGAGCGCTTTTTCCGATGATGCCGTTGAGCGATGTCGGCAGAGTAGTTGAAGTTGGAACCGATGGTCATTCTGATATTCCCTATTCAGAGTTAATGGGCTCTTCATAGGTTGAACGCGGGCGTTGTTAGCCTGAAATAAGCTGGCGTGACTTTTTGGCGAGGGTAAGTCGTATTCTTTCGTAAGGGCAGTGTCGACAACTGACGATAAGGGAGTATGCCCCCTCACCCTGATAGCACTGTATTAGCTCGGCTGTATACACGGCAGCGACCGATCCACCAAAACGCAGGGCCGTGATTTGAGCGGCGCAAGCGGTCGAGATCCTCTCGGAATCGTCCTGCAAGTTAAAGGGAAATGTCGCCGATCTGGCTCCTGTGACCGCTTCAAGATTCTGCGTGGCTGTGCAGAACTCAAGATAGCCGACTCTTATCCGGTCAAATTCCACCCGCCTTTTGTACCCACCGAAACCTGGGCACAAAAACTGACATTAGTTTGCTCGCGTAAGGGAGTTGCACATCGTCATCATCGCGTCACATAAGCCCGCTTGCAGGTAAAGCGGGCTTTTTCATGAGTGTGTCTCGTGTGTACAAATAACGCATTGCCATGCGGTGGTGTGTAATATACACACCTAAGGGTTGGGCGATGAGAAGTCGAGAGCTGATTGACCTGCTGGTTGCGGAGGGTTGGTTTGAGGTGGCAGTTAAAGGCAGTCACCATCAGTTCAAACACCCTGTGAAGCGGGGGCGAATAACCGTCCCTCATCCCAAGTCGGAGATCGCCAAAGGCACTCTGCACAGTATTTTCAAATCAGCCGGTCTCAATTATTGATGCTGCTGAATGAGTTGGACGAGCTCCTGAGGGGCTTGTCTAGAGGAGGAGCAATGAAATTCCCGGTGGTCGTGCACAAAGATGCTGACTCGGATTACAGCGTGACGGTCCCTGACTTGCCGGGTTGTTTCTCGGCGGGAGGGTCTTTTTCCGAAGCACTGGATAATGTCCGCGAGGCATTGGCTTTGCATCTCGAAGGGCTGGTTGCCGATCAGGAACGGCTTCCTCAGGCACTGGAGGTTGATGCGCATTTAAGTAACCCGGATTTCGCCGGTGGCGTTTGGGCGATTGTCGACTTTGATCTCACGCCCTATCTGGGGAAGTCGGTACGGTTCAATGCTTCTTTGCCGGAACACTTGTTGCAACGTATTGATGAGCGTGTGCAAAAGGACCACCGCTATGCATCGCGGTCAGGTTTCTTAGCGACGGCAGCCTTGCGCGAACTCTCTGCTTAAAGCAACACAAGCAAACACTATGTATCCAAAGGGACGCCCATGAGCCACGAAGAACTCCAAATCATCGACCTCCGCCCCGGCACCGGCAAGACCGTGGTCAAGGGCGCGCTGATTACCACCCAATACACCGGCACCCTGGAAGACGGCACGGTGTTCGATTCGTCCTGGGAGCGGGGCAAGCCGTTTCAGTGCGTGATCGGTACCGGGCGTGTGATCAAGGGCTGGGACCAGGGCTTGATGGGCATGCAAGTGGGCGGTGTGCGCAGCTTGTTCGTGCCGGCGCATTTGGCTTATGGCGAGCGGTCGATGGGCGCACATATCAAGCCCAACAGTCATCTGCGCTTTGAGATCGAGTTGTTGGAAGTCCTGACGCGGGACGATTGAGGGCGGATGAATATGGACGTGGATGCGCACCTGTTGCCGGGGGGCTCCGTTGCGGGCATTCGGGTCACTGAGCTGGGCGGTGGGGATGAGGCCGAGCTGCAGCGGTTTTTTGAACGCGCACCGGATTACTTCGTCGCCGTGAATGGCGAGCCGGCCACGCCGACTGAAGCGCATGAGGAGTTGCGGGGGCAGTTGCCGGTAGGGTGGACATGCCGGCGGATGTATTGGCTGGGTTACCGCGATCAGGACAATGAGCTGGTGGCGGTGGTGAACATTGCGGCGGATGTGTTGGCGGTCGGCGTCTGGCATATCGGTCTGCTGCTGGTGGATGCACGGTTGCACGGCACCGGGCTGGCGCACCAGCTGCATGCGGATCTTGAAGCGTGGGTGGTTCGCAATGACGGCCAATGGTTGCGGTTGACGGTGGTCATCGGCAACACCCGTGCTGAACGTTTCTGGCCAAAACTCGGTTATGTGCAGGTGCGTACCCGTGAGGGAATCACGATGGGGCGGCAGGTGAACAGGGTGTCGATTCAGGTCAAGGCATTGGGCGGTGGGCAGGTGGATGATTACCTGGCATTGGTGGCAAGGGACCGACCGGACACCGCGTCACAGTGAATGTACACCCAACCCTATGGGCGGGCGCTTGCTCCCTTCCACATTTGATCCTCAGTGGGCCCAGGAAAAGGCGTACCTGAACCCTCCCTGAAGAATCTTCTTATTCATCATTCGGAAGCTTTCCTACGGTTTACTCTCCTAGTATCGGGGCGTAAGCTTCGCGCGTTTTCATCAATTGCGGAGACCCTCAGTGGGTACTTGTTCGAGTGACAGTAGTCGGCCGGTTTCGTTGACCGGCATAGACTTGGCAAGGTAACGCGCATTTTCCAGATGCCGTTGTCTCGCCAATAAAGCGAGAAGCGGCATCGCGGCAGTGACCAGTCCTGGCTCCTGTCCGATTCCCTCTCATCGACGCTGACCTGCACCTGATTAACCTCGGGATGCTACGGACGCGCCTGCCTTTTACGGCGGGCGGGCCAAGCCGGCTGTGCCTTTAAAACGGGCGCGGTGCGCGAGGCGGTACCTGCACGAGTGTTTCCTCGCGCAGGAGTAACACCATGAACTTCACACTGTTGAAAGAGTTCTTCGCCGGCTTCCTGCGGACCCGGCATATCGCCCGGCATTTCCGCCGCTTGGCGATGCTCGACACCGTGGCCGACGCCAGCGTCAGCCGCGAAGTGCCGCCGACCTTGGCGCAAACCCTGGTGATTTCGGCCAACAGCAGTGCCGTGCAATTGCTCGGCACCCTGGGCAGCCACTCCGAAGGCTTGAACACCCAGGAAGCCGATGCCTTGCGCGTGCAATACGGCCTCAACGAAGTCG
Source organism: Pseudomonas sp. OV546 (assembly GCF_900116845.1). Lineage (NCBI taxonomy): Bacteria > Pseudomonadati > Pseudomonadota > Gammaproteobacteria > Pseudomonadales > Pseudomonadaceae > Pseudomonas > Pseudomonas sp. OV546. Next base: position 114,451 of record NZ_FPCE01000011.1, read on the forward strand.
AGCACGAGCAGCCGCTGCCGTGGTGGGTGCACCTGTGGCATTGCTACAAAAACCCCTTCAACCTGCTGCTGACTTTGCTGGCGGTGATCTCCTGGCTGACCGAGGACATGAAGGCGGCCACGGTGATTTTCTCCATGGTGGTGCTCTCGACACTGCTGCGCTTCTGGCAGGAGGCCAAGTCGAACAAGGCGGCCGACGCCCTCAAGGCGATGGTGAGCAACACGGCGACCGTGTTGCGTCGGGATGAAACCAAGCGCATCGAGCTGCCGATCAAACACTTGGTGCCGGGTGACCTGATCGTGCTGTCGGCCGGTGACATGATCCCCGCCGACTGCCGTGTCATCAGTGCCAAGGACCTGTTCGTGAGCCAGGCGGCGATGACCGGCGAATCGATGCCGGTGGAGAAGTTCGCCCAGCAGCAAGATGCCAACACCCGTAACCCGCTGGACCTGGAAAACATCCTGTTCATGGGCACCAACGTGGTGTCCGGCGCGGCGACGGCGGTGATCCTGACCACCGGCAACAGCACCTATTTCGGTGCGTTGGCCCAGCGCGTCACCGCTACCGACCGCGCGACCACCTCGTTCCAGCAAGGCGTCAACAAGGTCAGTTGGTTGCTCATCCGCTTCATGTTCGTGATGGCGCCACTGGTGCTGTTCATCAACGGGTTCACCAAGGGTGACTGGACTGAAGCGCTGTTGTTCGCGCTGTCGATTGCCGTGGGCCTGACCCCGGAAATGCTGCCGATGATCGTCACCTCGACCCTGGCCAAAGGCGCGGTGTTTCTCTCGCGTAAAAAAGTCATCGTCAAGCGCCTGGACGCGATCCAGAACTTCGGCGCCATGGACGTGCTGTGCACCGACAAGACCGGCACCCTGACCCAGGACAGGATTTTCCTCGCGCGCCATGTGGACGTGTGGGGGGAAGAGTCCGACGACGTGTTGGAAATGGCCTACCTCAACAGCTACTACCAGACGGGCCTGAAAAACCTGTTGGACGTAGCGGTGCTGGAGCATGTGGAGGTGCATCGCGAGCTGAAGGTGGGTACGGCGTTCCAGAAAGTCGATGAGATCCCGTTCGACTTCAATCGTCGCCGCATGTCCGTCGTGGTCGCCGAGCAAGGCCAGCCACACCTGTTGATCTGCAAAGGGGCGGTCGAAGAGATTCTGTCGGTGTGCAACAACGTGCGCCATGGCGACGTCAATGAAGCGCTGACCGATGACTTGCTGGCGCGCATTCGCCAGGTCACCGCCGCGTTCAACGAGGAAGGCCTGCGCGTGGTGGCCGTGGCCGCGCAACCGATGGCGCCGGGGCGCGACACCTACAGCCTGGCGGATGAACAAAACCTCACGCTGATCGGTTATGTGGCTTTTCTCGACCCTCCGAAGGAAAGTACCGCGCCTGCGCTCAAGGCTCTCAAAGCCCACGGCGTCGCCGTGAAAGTGCTGACAGGTGACAACGAATTGGTCACCGCTAAAATCTGCCGCGAAGTGGGCCTGGAGCAACAGGGCCTGCTGATGGGCAATGACATCGAGGACATGACCGACGCCGAGCTGGCCAAGGCCGTGGAAACCACCAATGTGTTCGCCAAGCTGACGCCGTCCCACAAGGAGCGCATCGTGCGCCTGCTCAAGGCTAACGGGCATGTGGTGGGCTTTATGGGTGATGGCATCAACGACGCGCCGGCGCTGCGTACGGCCGATATCGGCATTTCGGTCGACAGTGCGGTGGATATCGCCAAGGAAGCCGCCGACATCATCCTGTTGGAAAAGAGCCTGATGATTTTGGAGGAGGGCGTGCTGGAAGGCCGGCGTACCTTCGCCAACATGCTCAAGTACATCAAGATGACCGCCAGTTCCAACTTCGGCAACGTGTTTTCGGTGCTGGTGGCCAGTGCGTTTATTCCTTTCCTGCCGATGCTGCCGATGCACCTGCTGGTGCAGAACCTGCTGTATGACATTTCGCAGATCGCGATTCCGTTCGATAACGTCGACGCCGAGATGCTCGCCAAGCCGCAACGCTGGCAGCCCGGCGATGTGGGGCGGTTCATGCTGTTTTTCGGGCCGATCAGTTCGATCTTTGACATCACCACGTTCGCGCTCATGTGGTATGTCTTCGATGCCAACACCCCGGACCACCAGACGCTGTTCCAGTCCGGCTGGTTCGTGGTGGGGCTGCTGACCCAGACGCTGATCGTGCACATGATCCGCACCCCGAAAATCCCGTTCCTGCAGAGCCGCGCGGCGATGCCGTTGATGGTGATGACCGGTGTGATCATGGCCGTGGGGATTTTCCTGCCGATGGGGCCGCTGGCGCACTACTTCAAATTGCAGGCGCTGCCGTCGCTGTACTTCGTGTTCCTGCCGGTGATCCTGCTGGCGTACATGGCGCTGACCCAGGCGGTGAAGGGCTACTACATCCGTAAGTTCGGCTGGCAATAAACAGGGAAGATTTTCTATGCAAGCAATCGACAACATCAACCTCAATTCCCTGGTTGATACGCTGGTCAGCCTCACCGCGGCCTTCATCCTCGGTGGCCTGATCGGTTTCGAGCGCCAGTACCGACAGCGCACGGCAGGTCTGCGGACCAACGTGCTGGTGGCGGTGGGCGCGGCGATCTTCGTCGACATGGCCAACCGTCTCGGCGGTGCGGAAGGCGCGGTGCGGGTGGTGGCGTATGTGGTCTCGGGCATCGGCTTTCTCGGCGCCGGCGTGATCATGCGCGAGGAAGGCAACGTGCGTGGGCTCAACACGGCCGCCACCCTCTGGGCGTCGGCGGCGGTGGGTGCCTGCGCGGGTGCCGACCTGATCCTGGAAGCGCTGCTGGGCACCCTGTTTGTGCTGGCGGCCAACACCTTGCTGCGGCCGATCGTCAATAACATCAACCGTCAGCCGTTGGACGTGGTGTCGGCGGAGGTCACCAATATCCTGTATGTCATTGCACGGCGTACTCAGCAGAAAGCCGTATTGGCGTTGCTGGAAGCCGAGCTGGCGCGTTGTAACTATCCCGCCAGCGATGTCGACGTGCGCCCCTTCGGCACGGAGGAGGTGGAAATAGAAGCCACCCTGGCCGTGACGTCGGTAGACGGTGACGAACTGGATGCGCTGGTGGCGCGAATTTCCATGTCTACCCTTGTCGTGCAGGCGTTCTGGAGCCCCAGTACTACCGAGTAGTCCCCGGCTGTCAGGCATTGTCCCGTGCAACGCGGGTCATGCTATCGCGAGGAAAAGTCCTACAATAATTCGAGACTATCCCTTCATTTGATAAGACACGCTGTTGTTAAGGTTTCCCGCTTGCGCCTCAGGAACCAGGGCGTGGCTCTATGTGTTTACCGTGTTTTATCAAAAGGAGGGGTCTGTACTGCCTGCAGAGTAATCAGCGCCGTTTGTCGGAACTGTTACTTTTCACAGGTAGATAGGTCCCGCGTGATATGTAAGCGTACTGATCCTCTCGGGGGAGTCTTATGAGCAAAGCTTTAATTGTGGATGATCACCCTTTTATACGCGCCACTGTGAAACATCTGTTGAAACAGGAAGGCTTCGTAGAAATCCTGGAAGCGGGCAACGGTGCCGACGCTATGCAGATTGCGCGGGTGCATCGTCCGGACTTGGTCATCCTCGATCTGGCAATGCCCAAGCTCGGCGGGTTGGAGGTGATCAGCCGGATCAAGGCGCTCGAACTGCCTTGCAAGATCCTGGTGCTGACCTCTTATCTGGCGGTGTTCTTCTCCACCCGCTGCATGCGCGCCGGGGCCATGGGCTTTGTGGCCAAGACGGGTGAGCTTGATGAGTTGCAAAAGGCAATCAGGGCGATCCGGTCTGGTTACAGTTGCTTCCCCAGCCTGCCCACCAGTTCAGTCCGCCGCGACGATTTGCAGACCACCGAGCAGGAATTGGTGGACGCACTGTCGGACCGCGAGCTGACCGTGTTGCAAAAGTTGGCGCTGGGCCTGGGCAACAAGGAAATCGCTGAGGACATGCTGTTGAGCCATAAGACTATCAGCACCTACAAGACGCGACTCAAGGAGAAGCTGCGCATGTCATCGGTGGTGCACCTGTCCAAGTTTGCGCAGCGCAACCACCTGATCTGATCTGAAATGACCACCTTTCGGCGGCTGAAACTCACGGCCATCCTGCTGTTGGGGCTGTTGCCCTACTCGGCGATGGCCCTGGACGAACCCCATACCCTGCGGCTCCTCGGCCATTCTTCCCTTGAACACCCCAGTGTTGAGCTTGATGAAAGCGACTGGCGCTGGCTGCGCGAGCGGCGCACGTTAGTGATGGGGGTGTCCGCGCCCGACTACGCCCCTTTCGACTTGAGCAACGATAATGATTTTGAAGGGATCACTGCTGACTATACGTGGCTGATCAGCCTTATTTTGAATGTACCTATCGAGGTTAGACGCTACGACACCCGCGATGAAGTGATCGAGGCACTCAAGCTGGGCAACGTGGATCTGGTCGGGTCGGCCAACGGTTATGAGGCGGCCGACAAAGCGCTGGTATTGTCCCGTTCCTACGCCAATGATCAACCCGTATTGGTGACCCGCGCGGGGGACAGTCATTCATTGAGCGTCGACCTGGCCGGCAAACGTGTCGCGATGCTCTACCACTATATGCAGCCCGACGCTGTCCAGGCCTTTTATCCCCAGGCGCAATTGTTGTTATATGGCTCGACCCACCAGGCCATCGGTTCCGTAGCGTTCGGCCAGGCCGATGTTTACCTCGGCGATGCCATCAGCACCCGCTACCTGATCAACAAGAATCACCTGAATAACGTGCGCATGGCTGATTTTTCCGCGCTGGAGGTCAACCCGTTCGGGTTCGCTTTCACCGGGGACAATATCCGCCTGTTGAAGATCGTCAATGCCGCGCTGGCTGTCATCCCGGCCGGCCAGCAGATGGAAATTCTGCGGCGCTGGAGTGCGGGCGGCAGCGGCTTTCTGGAGGCTGACCGGTTGCGCTTGAGTGACAGTGAACAGCGCTGGCTGGAGAAGCATCCACGCGTGAAAGTCGCGGCGCTCGACAAGTTTATGCCGCTGTCATTTTTCAATGAGCAAGGGCAGTTCATCGGCTTGAGTGACGAGGTGTTGTCGCGGATCAGCTTGCGCACAGGCTTGAAATTCGAGGTGGTGCAGGGCAGTTCGTTGCCTCGGCAAGTGGACGAGGTCAGCGCTGGCCAAGTGGAGATGATGGCGGTGATCACGCCCAGCGTCGAGCGCTCCGAGAAAGTCCGTTTTACCCGGCCTTACTTGTCCAACCCCTATGTGCTGGTGGCGCGCGCCAGCGATGAGCACCTGCTTACCCTGGAAGACATGCCCGGCAAACGCCTGGCGTTTATCGGCGGCAACAGCCTCGCCGTGCAAGTGGCGCGGGATTATCCTGGTATCGTCTTTGTGGCGGTCGAGAACCCTGAGCAAGCCATGGAGTTGGTCGCCAAAGGCGGTGTCGATGCGACGGTTGTGTCGCTGATCAGTGCCCGTTACATGATCGCGCGCCATTACCGTGATCGCCTGCGTATCACCAGTACGGTGGGTACGGAACCGGCGCGGATTGCCTTCGGCGTCAATCGCAGCCAGCTGGAACTGTATTCAATCCTCGAGAAGGCGCTGTTGAGTATCACGCCCGAGGAAATGGACGAACTGACCAACCATTGGCGCAGTGAGATCATCATCGAGGACAGCTACTGGATCAGCCATCGCAACGTGATTATCCAAGGGTTCGGCCTGGCAGCCGTGCTGTTGTTGGTCACGTTGGGTTGGGTGCTCTACCTGCGTAACCTGATTCACAAGCGTGCCCAGGCCGAACGGGCCTTGAGCGACCAGATGCGGTTTATGAGCGTGCTGATCGACGGCACGCCCCACCCGATTTATGTACGTGACCGCCAGGGCCGCTTGATGGCGTGTAATAACGCTTACCTTGATGTGTTCGGCTTCAAGTTGGAGGACGTGATCGGCAAGACGGTGGTGGAAACCGACACCGGCAACCCGCCCCAGGCCCAATCTTTCCATGCTGACTATTTGAGCTTGATGGAGCGTGGGGAGCCGCAGATTCACGACCGGGTGCTCAAGGTGCCCGGCGGTGGCGTGCTGACGATTTACCAATGGATGCTGCCGTACCGTGATAGCAACGGCAACGTGGTGGGCATGATTGCTGGCTGGGTGGATGTCAGCGAACGCCAGCGCCTGCTGGGCCAGTTGCAGGAAGCCAAGGAGGAGGCCGACGCCGCCAATCGCGCCAAGACCACCTTCCTGGCGACCATGAGTCATGAGATCCGAACGCCCATGAACGCGGTGATCGGCATGATCGAATTGGCTCAGAAGAACGCCGAGCAGGGCCGCGTCGATCAGGATGCCCTCGAAGTGGCATCGATGGCGTCCCGTAGCATGCTGGAGCTGATCGGCGATATCTTGGACATTGCGCGGATCGAAACCGGTCACCTGTCCCTGACCCTGGCACCTGCCAATCTCCATGAAATGTTGGCTTCCGTGGCGCGGGTTTTCGAGGGGCTGGCGCGGGATAAGGGGCTGTTGCTGCACGTGGAGCTCGACCCGATGATCGACCGATCCGTATTGATCGACCCTATGCGCTTCAAACAAGTGGTGTCCAATCTGCTGGGCAATGCCATCAAGTTTACCGCGACCGGACAGGTACGCCTGGGCGCCCAGTGCACACCGGCAGTGGCGAGCGACCCTCTGAACCTTCGGCTGTATGTGGAGGACACGGGGATTGGCATCAGTGCCGAGGATCAACAACGTTTGTTCAACCCCTTTATCCAGGGCAGCAATAACGATCAATCAGCACGCAGTGGTTCGGGGTTGGGCTTGGTGATCAGTCGCAATCTGTGCGAGATGATGGGCGGCCAACTGCATTTGAGCAGTGTGCTGGGCAAGGGGACTCGGGTGGATGTGACCCTGGCGCTGGAGTTGGCCACCGCTGCACCGCTTTCTTCATCGGCTCCGCCTGTGCCACCGGCTCATGCATTGAGCCTCCTGGTGGTGGATGACTACCCGGCCAACCGCCTGTTGCTGACTCGGCAATTGAGCTTCCTGGGGCATCGCATCGTCACGGCCGAAGATGGCGCCGAGGGGTTCGCACTGTGGCAGGCCGGGCATTTTGATGGCGTGATCACCGATAGCAATATGCCTGTTATGGACGGTTACACGTTGGCCCGTGATATCCGTGCACAAGAGCGTCGGCTCGGCCTGGTTCCGTGCCTGTTGCTGGGGTTCACCGCCAACGCCCAACCGGAGGAAACCGAGCGCTGCAGGCAGGCGGGCATGGATGGTTGTCTGTTCAAACCGACCGGTCTTGATGATTTGCGTGTAGCGCTGGCATCACGCACTGCCAGTGCCGCCGTGGAGGACGCCGAACCGACGTTTGATTTGAGCGCATTGGTCATGCTGACGGGGGGCGAGGGTGCCGTGCTTGATGAGTTGCTGCTGCCATTGCTCAATAGCCTCGCAGAGGACCGCCTGTTGCTGCCGGCGCTGCAACAGCACGCGGATTTCGCCAAGCTGCATGACCTGGCTCATCGTATAAAAGGCGGTGCCCGGATGGTCAGGGCCCAGGTGTTGGTCGCCGGTTGCGAGACCTTGGAGGAGGCGTGTCAAAGGCGTGACCGTGATGCATTGTCGGCAGCGGTGGAGGCGGTAGGCATGGCCGTCGATGGCTTGCATCAGAGCCTGAGCCTGCACCTGCACAGCAAGCACGCCTGATAGCCATTCGGTGGATTTGGGACAACTCCTACATTGAACGGGAATAAGCCTGATTTTGTCGTCAGTGTATGTCTGGAGAATGGGCCTCGCTCACTGACGAGCGATGCCTGCCCAGGGATTCGCCATGCCAAACAAAGCACTGACCATCCTGATTGCCGATGAACAACACCTACAGCGGCTGTACATCGAGAAAATGCTTAACCAGTTGGGGTATCACCGGATCGTACCGGTGCAAACCTTTGAAGAGGTCCAACTCCTCACCGCCATCCCGGCACAGCCCTTTGATGTGCTGATCATCAACGCGGGGCTCGCGATGCACACGTGCCAGCCTCAACCCCAGGCGCATCACGTGCTGGTCTACGATCACCTGGACCTGGGAACAACTCCCGAGGCGACGCCGACGGTGCTGGTCCGGTTGCCCGGTGTGCCGGACAGCGTCAACCTCGAACACTTCATGGACATTATCGACCCTCCCGCGTCCAGCACCGGCCTGCGTGTGCTGCCCTGGCTGCGCGAATTATCCCGCACGCCTGCGGCAGGGGTTTAGTCCCATTGTGGGGCGATACCCTTGGGGCTGGTCAGGCGATGGCCGCGTTCCAACTCGGCAATCTGCGCCATGTCGGCAGCACTCAAGGTCAGTTGCAGGGCCTTGAGGTTGCTTTCCAGGTTGGCGCGTTTGGTCGATGACGGGATGACCGCATAGCCCAGTTGCATCGCCCAAGCCAGCGCCACTTGCGCGGGAGTAGCCTGATGGCGTTCGGCGATTTGCTCGATCACTGGGTCTTTGAGCACTTCGCCGTAGGCCAGGGTCATGTAGGACGTGATCTGGATACCGTTAGCGGTGGCGAAGTCCACGACCTTGCGGTTTTGCAGGTAGGGATGCAGTTCGATCTGGTTGGTGGCGATGTTCTCCGCGCCAACGGCTGCAATCGCTTGCTTCATCAAGTCGACGGTGAAGTTGGAGATGCCGATCTGGCGGGTCAGGCCCAGGCGTTTGGCTTCCAGCAACTGGCCCATGAACTCGGCGACAGGCACCTGATCTTCGGGTGAAGGCCAGTGAATCAAGGTGAGGTCCAGATAGTCGGTTTTCAGTTTGCGCAGGCTTTCACGCAGGCTCGGAATCAACTGGCCTTCGGCGAAGTTAGCGATCCAGATTTTGCTGGTGATAAATAGCTCATCGCGCGGCACGCCACTGTCGGCGATGGCTTGGCCGACGTCTGCTTCATTCTCGTAGATCTGCGCGGTGTCGATCACGCGGTAGCCCAGTTCCAGGCCGGCGGCGACGGAATCGATCACCACCTGACCTTGCAGACGGAAGGTGCCAAGGCCGAAGGCCGGAACGTTTTGCGTAGCGATAGACATCAGTAACTCCTGAAGGGGTGTGAACAGTGGAGTCGAGTATCCGCCCGTCGTTCCTTCGGAAAAACCGCCGAATCCGAAAAGGACTCTTTACCGCAGGTCACGAATAGTTTGAACGCTGCGCCAACTCCCTGAGCCGAACACTGAGCAAATGTGGGTGCTGGCTTGCCTGCGATGGGGCGTGTCAGGCTACAAGTCTGTCGCTGATATACCGCTATCGCAGGCCAGCTCCCACATTCTGATCTTCATCAGTCAATGATGGTGTGTTGTTGGCGCAACCGCTCAGCCGCGTTGCGCAACAACTGCTCGGTGCCGCTCCAGCCCAGGCAGCCGTCTGTCACCGACACGCCGTATTTCATCGACGCGCTCAACGGTTGGCAGCCTTCGAACAGGTGGCTTTCGAGCATCATGCCGATCAGCGAGGTGTCGCCTTGCAGGCGCTGTTCCAGCACGTCGTTGAATACCGCCGGTTGACGCAGCGGGTCCTTGCCACTGTTGGCGTGGCTGCAATCGACCATGATCCTCGCCGTCACCTTTGACTTGGCCAAATCTTGCTTCACCTGTGCCACATTCTGCGCATCGTAGTTCGGCCCTCGGTGGCCGCCGCGCAGCACCAAGTGGGTGTCGGGGTTGCCGGGGGTCTGAATGATCGCCGGGTGGCCCTGGCTGTCGACACCGAAGTGGCGGTGCGGATGGGAGGCCGAGCGCATGGCGTCACACGCAATCGCAACGCCGCCGTCGGTACCGTTCTTGAAGCCCACGGGTATGCCCAGGCCGCTGGCCATTTCGCGGTGGATCTGCGATTCGGTGGTGCGCGCGCCAATCGCGACCCAACTGAGCAGGTCATCGAAGTAGCCGGCGGCCATGGGTTGCAGCAGTTCGGTGGCGACCGGCAAGCCCAGGCGCAGCATTTCGCGCATCAGTTGGCGGGACAGGGTGAGGCCGGCGGCCATGTCATCACTGCCGTCCAGGTGCGGGTCGTAGGCCAGGCCTTTCCAGCCGACGGTGGTGCGCGGTTTTTCGACGTAGGCACGGATCACCAGCAGCATCTGGTCGCTGACTTCCAGCGCGAGCTTCTTGAGGTTGCGTGCGTATTCCATGGCCGACTCAGGGTCATGGATCGAGCACGGGCCGACGATCACCAGCAAACGTGAATCTTCGCCATTGAGGATGGCGCGCACGGCTTGGCGATGGGCGTGGACTTGCTCGTTGAGGAACGGGCTGAGAGGCAATTGGTGCTTGAGCTCAAGAGAGCTGGGCAGGCGCTGGGTCAGGGCTTCATTGGCGCTGGTCAGGGCAGAGACGGGCAAAGCGGCGGTGGCAGAGTTCATATTAAGGCTTCCTGGGCAAGCGGCGGGCTGTTCCCGCGCGCTGGCCCTACTGGGGTGTTCGACAATTGGCCGTATTGGCTACGTGTGTTGGCTTGCCACCAATAGGTGACCGATCGGAGGCGGCAGGCTGTCCCGAGCGGAGCTGGCTAAATCGCCATGCGGTGGAAGTGTCGTAGCGGTAATAAGTGGCGTAGTTCATGTCGTGTGTCCTTTAAGTGTTCTGCGAAATATAGAGGGGCCTGAAAAAACAAAACCCCCGGTCGGGGAGCCGACCGGGGGTTAGATTTCTCTGGTAGGCGACCCCTTGAGTAGTGGCCGCCGATTTCAGGTATCAGGCGCGCCAGTGGCTAAACCAATACCCAAAATAAAAACTTACCGGTGCGCTCGAACCGCTCACACGGGTAGCCGATACCAAGCGCTGGGCGCTGGCAGCAGGGCAAACCTGAGTGTGGGTAAGTGGCAACATGGTGAGTCTCCAAATGATGGGGCGAGCTTACTAGAGGCGGGCAGGAGGACTCAATCATTAATTTCTATTGCACGTGGATACCAACGGCTATAGGTCGAGATATGCTGATCCCACGTTGATACCGATTGCTTGGACGCGACCATGACTGCTTTGACCCTTGCTGCTGCTCAATCCATTTCCATCGCCGGAGACCTTGCGGCCAATATCGAACGGCACTTGACGTTCATGGGCGCGGCGGCCCGGCACGGCGTGCAATGGCTGGTGTTTCCGGAGCTGTCGCTGACCGGGTATGAACCTTCATTGGCGGCCGGGTTGGCGATTGCGCCAGACGACCCTGTCTTGGCGCCGCTGCGGGAGATGGCCCAGGCGCTACGGCTGACAGCAGTGGTGGGGATGCCCATCCGCCTGGCACCGCAGGCCGGTGTGTTGATCGGCGCGCTGGTGTTGGGGGCGGATGGCTCAATGGTGGTCTACACCAAGCAGCATTTGCATCCTGGCGAAGAACGGGCATTTGTCGCAGGGCAGGGCGGTGCGCCCCTCGAATGGCGGAGCGAGCGTATCGCGTTGGCGGTGTGCGCGGACTTCTCCCATGCCAGCCATCCGCGCCTGGCGGCTGAGGCGGGAGCCACGGTATACGCCGCCGGCGTGTTGATCAGCGAAGGTGGCTATGCCACTGACAGCGTGTTGCTCCAGGGCTATGCGGCCGAACATGGCTTGCTGGTACTGATGGCCAACCATGGTGGCCCGTCGGGTGGCTATGTGTGCGCCGGCCGCAGCGCGATCTGGGCGGTTGATGGCAGCTTACTGGCCGCGGCGCCCGGTATTGGCGATGCGCTGGTGATTGCCCGTCGCGATGGCGGGCCATGGACTGGCCAAGTGGTAGCCGTCTGAATGGCGTTCAATCTGCGCGCGGCAACAGACCAGGACCTTCCCTTTGCTCGAAGCCTGACCTTTGCGGCCATGAGCCGTTATTACCTGCAATACGAGCTGGTGTGGTCCAACCAGGGCTTCGACATCGCTTGGGCCGGGCGTGAGAACTGGCTGATCTGCAACGATGACACCGTGATGGGCTTTATCAGCCTGAGCGCCGATAGGCGGGCACTCTATATCCGTGAGTTGCATATGCTTGAGGCGTATCGCGGGCTGGGTGCGGGCAGTTGGGTGTTGGAACAGATGGCGCTCAAGGCGCAGGCGACGGGTTTATTGCGCTTGACCGTGTTTAAGAACAACCCGGCCAAGAGGCTCTATCAGCGCAGTGGGATGAGCATCGTGGGTGAAGAAGACTGCTTCTGGCGGATGGAGCGTGTTTGCCGTTGAACCTAAACCATGCAGTTGATGCTAATAAGCGCATACTGGCTTCAGGAAACGACTTCCTGAACGTTGTGTTGGCCATCAGCCTCAGCAAGGATGATCCCTTCTTTCATGCCCAAAAGGACCGCCACCTTATGGGCCTCTCCACGCCGTCCCTTTTTACGCCCAGCGAGCACTTGATACGTGGTAGCCGGATCAACTCCGTGCTCACGGGCGAACGCTTGAACTGACTTTCCTTGATGTTCCAGCCAGGCCTTGGCTTGTGCAGCAGTGCGGATTCCGGGCATAGTTCAAAACCGTTCAAGTTTGTTTAACTAAGAGATGAGCGTGTCACCTCTTGGGGTGTGCCAAATAGGATCATACATCCAAATGAGTGGAATCGGTTCGCGTTTGAGGCAAGAAAGAGAGCGACTTGGCCTGTCGCAAAAAGTTTTCGGTGAAATAGGAGGCGTTGAAGCCAACGCACAAGGCAAATATGAAAGTGGAGGGCGTGCGCCCAAGGCCGATTATTTGTCCCGAGTCGCCGCAAAAGGTGTAGATGTACTTTACGTGTTGACCGGAACTGCTACGCCGATTCAGCTGGAAAACCTCAGCGAGATTGAGGAGAAAGTGTTGGGTAATTATCGCGCGATGTTCAAGGAAGACCAAGCGGCGATCCGCCGATTGACGTCAACCTTGGCCGAACACTCCGTTTCATTTAATGGAAAAGCCAAGCAGCAGCCTCAAGAATCCTGACCTGTTGCCCAGCAAAATAGAGCCGTCCGCCTCTCGGCGGGCGGCCCCCGTGTATTCAAACTCTATATATATGACGCTTGCAGCTAGGTCTGCGCCTTGGTTTTTTGCTAAGGTGTTCAGCAACCTATAAGACCATATCGCGAGGTGTCTGCTTGATTAGGGTGCTAGTAGTCGATGACCATGATCTCGTTCGTACAGGCATTACACGAATGCTGGCTGACATCGATGGCCTGCAAGTAGTCGGCCAGGCCGAGTCAGGGGAAGAGTCCTTGATCAAGGCTCGGGAGTTGAAGCCCGATGTGGTGCTGATGGACGTCAAGATGCCCGGTATCGGCGGTCTCGGCGCCACGACCAAGTTGTTGCGCAGCCATCCGGATATCAAAGTCGTCGTGGTGACGGTGTGTGAAGAAGACCCGTTTCCGACACGCCTGTTGCAGGCCGGAGCGGCCGGTTACCTGACCAAGGGCGCTGGGCTGGCCGAGATGGTGCAAGCCATTCGCCTGGTATTTGCCGGGCAGCGTTACATCAGCCCGCAGATCGCCCAGCAATTGGCCATCAAGTCTTTCCAGCCCACTAGCGACTCGCCATTCGATGCGTTGTCGGAGCGGGAAATCCAGATCGCCTTGATGATCGTCGGTTGCCAGAAGGTGCAGACGATCTCCGACAAGCTGTGCCTGTCGCCCAAGACCGTCAACACCTACCGCTATCGCATTTTCGAGAAGCTCGCCATCAGCAGTGATGTTGAATTGACCCTGCTCGCAGTGCGCCACGGCATGGTGGACGCCAGCGCCTGACATGACTACACCGTTTGATCCAAGTGCCTTCCTCTCGACCTGCAGTGGCCGCCCCGGCGTGTACCGCATGTTCGACAGCGAGGCACGCCTGCTGTATGTCGGCAAGGCCAAGAACCTGAAGAACCGCCTGGCGAGCTATTTTCGCAAGAGCGGGCTCGCGCCCAAGACTGCTGCGCTGGTGGCGCGTATCGCCCAGGTCGAAACCACCATCACCGCCAATGAAACCGAAGCGCTGTTGCTCGAGCAGACGCTGATCAAGGAATGGCGGCCGCCCTATAACATCCTGCTGCGTGATGATAAATCCTACCCCTACGTGTTTTTATCCGACGGCAACTTCCCACGCCTGAGCATTCACCGGGGGGCGAAGAAGCAGAAGGGCAAGTATTTCGGGCCCTATCCCAGCGCCGGTGCGATCCGCGAAAGCCTGAGCCTGCTGCAAAAGACCTTTTTTGTGCGTCAGTGCGAAGACAGCTTCTACAAGAACCGCACGCGGCCATGCCTGCAATACCAGATCAAACGCTGCAAAGCGCCTTGCGTGGGCCTGGTGGACCCGGCCGAGTACGCCGAGGACGTGCGCCATTCGGTGATGTTCCTCGAAGGGCGCAGCAATGCCCTCACCGACGAACTCTCCGGCGCCATGGAGCAGGCTGCCAGCACCCTGGATTTCGAACGCGCCGCCGAGTTACGTGACCAGATCTCCTTGCTGCGGCGCGTGCAGGATCAGCAGAGCATGGAAGGCGGCACCGGCGACGTGGACGTCATCGCGGCCTTCGTCAATCCGGGCGGCGCCTGTGTGCACCTGATCAGCGTGCGGGGCGGGCGGGTGTTGGGCAGCAAGAATTTCTTTCCGCAGACCGGTATTGACGAAGAAGTGGCCGAAGTCATGGCCGCGTTCCTCGGCCAGTATTACGTCAGCAGCCCCGAGCGCGACTTGCCGTCGGAACTGATCGTCAACGTGGTGCACGAAGACTTTCCCACGCTGATCGAGGCGATCCACGAGCTGCGCGGCCGCGAGCTGGACATCAGCCACCGCGTACGCGGCACCCGCGCACGTTGGCAGCAACTGGCAGTGACCAATGCCGAACAGGCCCTGGGCGCACGTCTGGCAAATCGACAGCACGTCGCCGCACGCTTTGACGCCCTGGCCGAAGTCCTCAACCTGGACGAACCGCCCCAGCGCCTGGAGTGCTACGACATCAGTCACTCCAGCGGCGAGGCCACCGTGGCGTCCTGCGTGGTGTTCGGGCCGGAAGGGCCGATCAAATCCGATTACCGGCGCTATAACATCGAAGGCGTCACTGCCGGCGATGACTATGCCGCCATGCACCAGGCCCTGACGCGGCGCTTCAGCAAGCTGAAGGACGGCGAAGGCAAGTTGCCGGATATCCTGTTGGTGGACGGCGGCAAGGGCCAGCTGTCCATGGCCCGCGACGTGCTCAACGAACTGGCGGTGCCCGACCTGATCCTGCTAGGCGTGGCCAAGGGCGCCACGCGCAAGGCCGGTTTCGAGACGTTGTACTTGAATGATGCCGCCCATGAGTTCACCTTGAAGGGCG
This sequence comes from Pseudomonas sp. OV546, assembly GCF_900116845.1. Taxonomy (NCBI): domain Bacteria; kingdom Pseudomonadati; phylum Pseudomonadota; class Gammaproteobacteria; order Pseudomonadales; family Pseudomonadaceae; genus Pseudomonas; species Pseudomonas sp. OV546. Next base: position 129,721 of record NZ_FPCE01000011.1, read on the forward strand.
ACTCACCGGCGCTGCACCTGATCCAACAGATCCGCGATGAAGCCCACCGTTTCGCAATTACCGGCCACCGTGCCCGGCGCGGCAAAACCCGGCGAACCTCAACCCTGGAAGGGGTGGCGGGCGTTGGGCCGACACGGCGTCGCGACTTGCTTAAACATTTTGGTGGCTTGCAGGAGCTGTCCCGTGCCAGCATTGACGAAATAGCCAAAGCACCCGGTATCAGTAAAAAGCTCGCTGAGTTGATTTATGCGAATCTGCATAGCGAATAGAATGCCTTTCCACCTCGTAGCCAGTTGTGCCGATGAATATCCCTAATCTGATCACCGTTCTACGCGTCCTGCTTATTCCGATTTTTATTCTGTTGTTTTATTTGCCGTACGAATGGAGCTATATGGCTTCCAGTTCGGTGTTCGCGTTTGCGGCCGCCACCGACTGGCTCGACGGCTACCTGGCCCGCCGCCTGGAACAGAGCACGCCCTTCGGCGCGTTCCTCGACCCGGTGGCCGACAAACTCATGGTGGCCGTTGCGCTGGTCCTGCTGGTGCAGGAACACGGCAACCTGTGGCTGACCCTGCCGGCCGCCGTGATCATCGGCCGTGAGATAGTGGTTTCGGCCCTGCGCGAATGGATGGCCGAAATCGGTGCCCGCGCCCACGTCGCCGTCTCCAACATGGGCAAATGGAAAACCGCCGCGCAGATGCTCGCGTTGGTCATCCTGCTGGCCAACCCGTCGGACTTCACCTTCTGGGTCCTGCTGGGCTACGCCCTGCTGCTCATCGCCGCCGGCCTGACCTTGTGGTCCATGCTCCAGTATCTGCGCGCCGCCTGGCCGCATCTGCGCACCACCGTTGAAAAGAAATAAAACTTTTTTGAATCAAGGGGTTGACGGGTTCTGATAATTCTATAGAATGCGCATCACCAAGACGCGGGAATAGCTCAGTTGGTAGAGCACGACCTTGCCAAGGTCGGGGTCGCGAGTTCGAGTCTCGTTTCCCGCTCCAAAATTTGATCCACAGATGTCCACTGGACGCTGGGGTCCACGAAATAGACGCTTCGGCGTCTTTTTTCGTTTCTGCGGAAAACCACTGGAAACCAGGGTAATCCGGTACGAACAAGGACAGGATTAAGTACAACAGACGGGCCCGTTCGAGTCCGTATTGTAACTGGCTCCCTCGGGCCTCCAGACGAGCATCGGGTGTTGACTCTCCAACAGGAGCTCGCCATGCCTCTCTCAGAATTCACCGTTCGGCATGCTCGAACTATTGGTAAAAACTACACCCTCGGCGACTTCGACGGTCTATCCCTCTGGGTGACCAAAGCGGGCGGTAAGCTGTGGCTGTTCCGCTACTATTGGGAAGGGCGCCAGCAACGCATGTCCTTTGGGGCGTATCCTGACGTTAGCCTGAAACACGCACGTGAGCGTCGTGACGAAGCGCGCGAGCTATTGGCCGAAAACATCAACCCCTGCGCGCACCGAAAGCAGGCGCGCCAAGAAGCTGAAGCCGAAGTAAAGTGTGTCAATTTTAGATCGGCACTTGGGTCAACGATTTACTGATCATTGCGATCCGACGATCCAAGCGGTTTGCTTACCAAAAAATCAGCTAAGTCCTCAGCAGCTTCCTCCGCCAATAAGCCGACAATGACTGTAATGCCTGCATCGCGCAGCATCCTTATGCCTGCTCCCGAGTTTCTCGGATCGGGATCAAGCAACCCAACAAACACTGTCTCGACTCCGCTGTTTATCAGTGCCAGAGCACATGACGGCGTTCGACCATGAAAGGAGCATGGCTCAAGCGTGACAAAAGCAGTCACTGCGGAGCATTCATTCGTTAATCGGCTTAACGCCATCGCTTCCGCGTGATGGAACCCCGGTGCCTGCGTATAGCCTTGGCTAATCACCATGTTGTCCTGTACCAGTACGCAACCTACTGGCGGGTTTGGAAGGCACTCAGGTAAGGCTAAACGCCCTTGGGCAAGAGCAAGCTGCATGAAATCGGTATTGGAGAGAGTGTTAGGCATATTCGATTAGATCTCATCCTAGTTAGCCAACGCTCTTGCCTCAGCTTGAGTCAAACCCTCAAAAACCCCGACATCCCGTTCTCGGAAACACGCCATTATCTCGACTGAGAGCTTCAGCCTGCTGCCGCCCCAGCTCGATCAGCCCTGGATCAAGCGAACCGAGGTAGCGCTGTTCGGCATTGGCCCAGGTTTCCCCGTGCCGTATGAGGTATAAATACATGAGATCCATCTCAGCGTTAAACGTGGGAACTGTATCAACTCCAAACCGCTTGGGGCTGTTTTGACGAGTCTGGTACGGAGCGCTTAAAACTGAACAGCAAGCTCTACTCAATGCCTGTTAAATACGCTTGCCCAGCAGCCAGTACCGTCGCTGCCCGACGACGCTCGGTGAACGAACTGGCTTTATCTTTCGTCCTTGATAGCCACTAGGCAGGTGTGGAAACCTCGTTTTACGTACACGTTTTATCCTGAAAATTGGCCGCTTTAGCGTTTGGACCAGCCGCCCGGGAATCAGCTGTTTGGCGACATCACGCTATGCTGGATTTAGTCCTACCGGAATGACCGGCGATTCCGGCTTTTCGCTGACCTGGGGCTTTTTCGTGGACCGGTATCAACACGCCCATCTGAAATCGTGAAAAGCCATCGCCTCCGGTGGCGCTGCCACTAAAGCTTCAATCCGGCGCCTTGTCGCTTGTAACGAGGCTGCGTAGCTTACCCCCAGGCCCAAAGCATCGATGATGGGGAAGATATCTTCAAGGCCGCAGTCGAGGATCAAGGTGGCTTCGCAATTGCTCGACAAGTTCGGTATTGGGCAGTTCAGTGGTAAGCGATCGCGGGGTAGGTCGATCAGCAGCCAACTGCGGTATTTGAAGCGCGCGCTCACGTCCTTGAGCAGATCGTTCCATTCCATGACACGGCCTCATCGACTGGCAATCAACACGGGAATCGCGTTGTTGAGGGAGAACGCCACCAGAAATACAGCCAATCCCACATCGATCTGGCGGGTGTATTTGAGAAACAGCGCCTTGATCGGGCCTTGGCCGAAGAGCAGCGAGACCAGGGAGTACCAGATGACTTCCAAGGTAGAGCACAACATTACCACCAGTACCTTTTCGAGGTCGGTACGTGGCGAAGAAAGAAAGCCGGCGTAGATGCTGATCATGAAGGCGATGGTTTTCATGTTGCTGATGTTAGTGATGACCCCCACGCGATACGCCTTGGCGAAGCTGGTGACGCCAGGTGTGGTGCTTTCGGCAGTACCGGTGTTTTTTGCCAGCACGCTTTTGATGATGCTGTAGGCGATGTACAGCAGGTACGCTGAACCACACAGGGTGGCGACCTTGGAAAAGGCCGGGTACTGATGCAGCAATGCCGCCAGGCCCAGCAAGGAAATGGTCGAGAAGAATACGCCTACGGTGCAGATCCCCAAGGTCGCACCAAGGCCGGTAGTGACCGACCCTAATGAAGAGAACCGGCTGACGATGATGAAATTCGGCCCGGGACTTATCACCGCCAGTATGTAAATCAATGCTGCTGTAAACATGTGACCTCCTTGTGTGAAGCAGCAGCCCGCGGGGCTGCTACCGGGGCTGATTCAGGCCAATGCGTGCGCCGGAGCCTCGACCTGCGCCAACTGTGCCTCCAGGGCCGAGAGAATGTGTTCCACCCGCAACGAAATCAGGCTGAATGAACCGGCGTCCCCCAGGCCATGGGAGCTTTCGCATAGACCGTTGAGGAACACCGTGGGCAGATCATCCAAAGAGGTCAGGCTGTAATCGCGATTCACCACGAGCGCGCCGTGCGCATCGGCGCGAAACCGACGGTGATAAGGCGCCAGTAACGGCGGATACAACTCGCCATTTTCCTTGGCGGCAATGTCCTTGAACCCGGTGGCAAGCACCAGTGCATCCAGCTCAAGGGTCGAGTGCGTGAGTTGATTGACCTCCTTGAGCGCCAACTGCACATGCCCTGAGGCATTAACCTGCGCCTGCTCGATGGCAATATTGTTGAGGATGTGGATGCGCTGCTTACCCTGCAACTTTTCCTCATGGATGCGCACGTACAGCGCATTGATCACGTCTTCATCAGCCGAGCTGTAGTTGGTGCCTCGCAATTGCTTATCCACCCGCGCCTTGGCCTCTGGCGGCAGGTTGAAGTAGTAGTCGATGAACTCCGGGAAATACACCTTGTCGCTGAACGGGCTGGTGTCCTTGAGTCGGAAACTGAAGCTGCGGTGCAGCGAGTAGATTTCCTTGTCCGGAAACCTGGCGGTCAGGTCGAGCACAATCTCCACGGCGCTTTGGCTGGAGCCGACTACACCGATGCGCTGCACGTTCGATGGCAACCTATTGATGCGTTCAAGGTAGTGATTAAGGTGGAACACCTGCGGGCCGGACAGGCCGTCGAAAACCGCCGGGATATTCGCCGTGCGCCCGGTACCCAATACCAGGCTGCGCCCGTAAATGACCCGCTGATTGTTATAGGTGACCTTCCATACATGCTCGCCCTGTAACAGCAACGGCTCGACACGTTGGGCGAACGCCGAGGATTCGACACTGCCGAGAAAATGCCCGGCAACCCATTTGATGTATTGCGCATACTCGCGCCGTAGCGGGTATGTCAGCGGTAGGTTGAGGTAGTCGAACAGGCGGCCAGTTTCTTTCAGGTAATTGACGAAGCCATAGCGGCTGCGCGGGTTGCGCGGCGTGACCAGGTCCCGCAACGGGTTGTTCTGGATGTCCGAGCCGCTGAGCAGCATTTCATCCTGCCAGTCCGGCGTTGGCTTGGCGTCCAGAAAGCGATAGGTCAGCGCAGAAGCTGACTCTTCCAATCCTATAGCCAGCGCCAGGTTTGAGGGGCCGAAACCAATACCCACGATATCGAAAACAGTGTCTGACATGGAAAAGCTCCTATCCCTGGATTGGCTTCAATGGAAGATGGTAATAGTGGTACGCGGTGTTTTCGATAAACCCGAAGCGCGTGTATAAGTTGCGTGCCTTAGGGTTGTCGTCCGCGCCTTCAATAAATAACTGTTTGGCCCCGGTTGTCTGGGCGAACGCTTTTGCAGCATTCAATAACGCTAGGCCCACCCCCGTACTGCGTTTGGAGGCTTCGACATATAAGTCATTTAGTATCCACAGACGCTCCAGTGTGACACTTGAAAAGCTGGGGAAGAGTTGCGTAAACCCAATGACTTCATTGTTAACTTGCGCCACGATGATTATTGACTCGCCCAGAAAGAAGCGCTGTTGAATAAATGCCAGGGAGCGGGCCAAGTCGGGTGCTTCGCCATAGAACTCGCGGTATTTGTCCAGCAACGGCGCGATGGCCGCGGCGTCGTCTAGGGACGCGTGCCGGGTGATGATCGGATCGCTCATGGCGCGGTCACCTCGGCAAAGGCTTGCTTGAGTATGTGCAAGCCTTGGGTGATCTGCACGGGAGTGATCGTTAACGCCGGGAGGAACTTGAGTACCTGATTGTCGATGCCGGAGGTTTCAATGATGAGCCCGCCAGCATAGGCCTGCGCTGCAATTTTTTGCGCTAGGGCCGAGTCGTCAAACTCTATGCCCCTGAAGAACCCCCTCCCTTTGAGACGGTTAGGTGCCTTGGCGGCAAAGCCCAGGGATAACTCCTGCAACCCCTGATGCAACTGTTCTGCCTTGTCCCTGAGCACCTGGGTAAAACCCGCGTTGCTCCAGTAGTGATCGATCACCGCCTTGCCCGTGACGAATGCCAGGTTGTTGCCGCGAAATGTGCCGTTGTGCTCTCCCGGCTCCCAGACATCCAGATGGGGAGCCAACAAGACGAGGGACATGGGCAAGCCATAACCGCTGATCGATTTGGATAAGGTCACGATATCCGGGGTGACACCCAGTGCTTCGAAGCTGAAGAACTCGCCGGTGCGACCACAGCCGGCCTGGATATCGTCAATGATCAGCAGAACGTCATGCTCATGGGCGATGGCTTGCACGGCTCGTACCCAGGCGGCGGAAGCGCTGTTCACGCCGCCTTCGCCCTGCACCGTCTCTAGTACGATAGCCGCCGGTTTGTCGACCCCGCTGCCGCTGCGCAGCATGTTGGCCAGGTACAACGAGGTGTCCACACCGTCGCCGAAGTACCGGTCATAGGGCATGAACGTCACGTTGTTCAAACTGACGCCGGCCCCTGCGCGTTTACGCGGGTTGCTGGTCAGGGCGAGGCTGCCCAGGGACATGCCATGGAACGCGTTTGTGAACGCCACGACATTCTGGCGCCCGGTGTACTTGCGGGCCAGTTTGATGGCGGCCTCCACCGCGTTGGTGCCAGTGGGGCCGGGAAACTGCACTTTGTAGTGCAGGTTACGCGGTGCCAGGATCTGCTCTTCGAACGTTGTGAGGAAGGCTTTCTTGGCAGTGGTCTTGAAATCCAAGCCATGGGTGATGCCATTGTTACCGATGTAATCGAGCAGTGCTGCCTTCAAGACCGGGTTGTTATGCCCGTAGTTCAAGGCTCCTGCACCACTGAAAAAATCAATGAATACCTGGCCTTGCTCACTGGTCAAGGTTGAGCCTTCGGCGGTATGGAAGGTGGCGGTGAAGTCCCGGCAATAAGAGCGAACGTTAGATTCTTTAAGCTCGAATATATCCAGGGGCTGTGGCGCCGTAGGCGCAATTTTTGAAAACGAGTAATTCAGCGTAGCCGTCATGTCAGGTACCGTTTATCAATCCATGTCAATGGACTTACAACAGATATAGCGATTTCCCAGTGGCCATGTAGCGAATGCTGAGAAGACTTTAATCCCTTGAAGTCCGCGTGCAACTTTCATCCCGTGAAACATGACCCGCTCTGTTGGCCAGCAGGAACAATGACGTCTTTCGCTAATTAAACTAGCAGCAATTTAGGAATGAACCACTAATTATAAATTCATATGCTTATGACCCATTTTTGGATGGTCGCGATGATAGGCATGCCTGCCACCGCCGACACCTTAGGTCAATGAGGCGGATATGCCCTCACCAATATAAATACCCTGTCGGCGCCTGTCGCAGAGGGTGCAAATCGGTACAGTCACTGCGCTGCTGTCGCTTTCGCTTGAGCAGCGAGGTGCCGAGTCGGTAGAGGTCGGCGTGGTTGTGAAGTGGGGTTGATCCGTTTTTTCACTAGGACCGAGGAGCGTCAATCATGTAGCTCAACGTCATCCGACTCAGCGCCCGGATCCCCACCGCCAGGCTCGGGTCACCCACCTGGAAGCCCGGCGAATGGGTAGGCCACACGGTTTTGCCCTCCAGCGCGGGCGGTGTCACGCCCATACGCATGAAAATCCCCGGAATCTGGCGGGCGTATTCGGCGAAGTCATCGGCGCCGTAAGTGCCGTTGTCGATCCGCACGGGTGTGGTCGACACCTGTTGCAGTACCGGCATCAACCGGTCAACCAGTGCAGTGTTGTTGTAGCCAACGCGGTAATTCCCCGGTAGGTAGTCCACTTGGGCGGTGGCCCCCGAGGCTTCGGCGATGTGCTCGGCGGTGCGGGTCATGCGCTGCAATACGTCCTCACGCTGTTCATCGCTGACGGTGCGAATCGAACCTTCCAGGCGCACTTCGGCGGGGATGATGTTGTGGCGGTCACCGGCTTCGATACGGCCCACGGAAATTACCGGAGCCGGCAACAGGCTGAGGTTGGATTGGCGGCTGGGAATGGTCTGCCAGGCCAGGATCACCTGGGCGGCGACGGGCACAGGGTCGATGCCGGTCCACGGGAAGGCTGCATGGGTCTGGCGGCCGATGATGCGCGCAACAAAGGTGTCGGCTGCCGCCGTGGTGCGTTGCCGGCTGAGCGTGAAAGTCCCCGCCGTGCCCGCCGTTACGTGGATGCCGAAAATGACCGCTGGCGCCGGATTTTGCAGCGCGCCTTCCTTGATCATCAATTGCGCGCCACCTTGTTCGCCCAGCGGCGGGCCTTCCTCGGCCGGCTGGAAAATCAGCTTGAGCGTGCCCGGCAACTGCTCGCGATGGGCCGCCAACACCTCGGCAACCCCTAGCGCCATCGCCATATGCGCGTCGTGACCACAGGCATGCATCACGCCGACCTCTTTGCCGCGGCTGCGAAAATCACCGCCCTCATCTTTGCTGCGCACTGTCGAGGCGTAGGGCAGGCCGGTCTGTTCGATGAGTGGCAGGGCGTCCATTTCGGCGCGGATGGCGACCACCGGGCCGGGTTTGCCGCCGCGCAGAATGCCGATCACCCCGGTATGCGCGATACCGGTCTGCACCTCTAGCCCCAGTTCCCGTAGGCGTTGGGCGATGCGCTCGCCGGTGTGGAACTCGCGATTGCCCAGCTCGGGTTGTTGGTGAATCGCGTGACGCAGCTCTATCACGCCGGGCAATGCCTGGCTGATCTGCGCGTCCAGGTCGTCCCAAGGCTCGGCGGCCGACACGGAACCGGACAGAAGCAGCAGGGAAATCGGTAGCTTCAACATATCCAGGGCTCAATAAGTAAACGCAATCGGCGGTGCTTTCGCGTTCAGCAAATAATCGCCAATTGCCTTGTACTTGTACGCCAGGGCGTCATGAGTGGTGTGGGTGCGTGCGTTACGCCAGTGCCGGTCGAAGTTGTAGCGCGACTGGGTGGTAGCCGCGCCGCCGACTTCATACAGGCGCTCACACACGAAGAGGGCGGCGCGGGTTGAGGCGATCTTGGCTTCGGCCACGGCAATCGAGGACTTGACCAAAATAGCTTCCAGTTCCTCACCCTGCGCCAACCCCTGCAACTGCGTGCGCGCGGCCAGGTCGACCGCCCCGGCGGCTTTCTCCACCAGCGCTTCGGCGCCATGGATGCGCGCGGCCAGATCACCGAGGGTGTGCAGGATGTACGGGTCGTGGCGCGCCTGGTCCACGCCACTTTCGCGCACCGGTCGCGAGCCCGTGCGCGCCCACGCTACCGCGTCATCCAAGGCCGCCAGGCCGATGCCGACATCGAGGGCACAGTGGATCAATTGCGCACTCGCGCCGACATAGTTGCGGCGTTGATACCACTGCGCCAACGGGATCACTTGCTCGGGGCGCACCGGCACATTTTCCAGCAGGGTACTGCCGCTGGCGGTGACGCGCTGGCCCATGCCGTCCCAATCATCCAGCAGCGTAATGCCCGCAGTGTCGGCGGGCAGCATCACGTAGATCGCGTTGCCGGCCTCGTCCACGGCCTGGATCTTCAGCAGGTCGGCAAACAGGCAACCGGTGCTGTAGAACTTGCTGCCATTGAGCACCAGTTGATCGCCGCGACGCTCCAGGCGCGTGTGGATTTCACCGCGAAAGGTGCCGCTGCGTTCGGCAATCGCGCCAGATGACAACTGGCGCTCGGCAAAGGCACCGAGGTACTCACGCTGCTGTTCGGGGTTGGCGATCAGGCGCAGGTGCTCGACCGTGGCGAAATGCGGAAACAGCGCCTGGGCCACACTCGGATCGGCCTTGGCCAGGGTGATGAAAATCTGTGCCACCTGCAGTTGGCTGACGTCGCCGCCGCCCAGCTCAGTGGGGACCCGGGCGGCGCCCAGGCCGGATTCGCGGATCAGGTCGAGCTGCGCATAAGGCAGGATTCTGCCGGCGTCGCGGTCGGCGGCACCGGGTTGGATCTGCGCGGCGAGTTGGTGGGCGAGGGCAAGGTAATCGGTCATGGAAAGGTCCATCAAAGAGGTCAGGAAGCGTCGCGCAGAGCACTACGCGGTACGCCGAGCAACAGGATCAAGGTGCCGCAGGCCACCAGCGCCGCCACGATATAAAGCGCCAGGCTGATGCTGCCGGTGGAGGTCTTGATCGCACCGATCATGATGGGCGTCAGCAGGCTGCTGATCTGCCCGCAGCAGTTGACCAGCGCCAGGCCTGCGGCCTTGGCGTGGTCCGACAGGTAATACGTGGGGATGGTCCAGAAAATCGCCGTGGCCACCAGGTAGCCGCTGGTCATCAGGGTCAATACGGCGATTGCCGAGTACGGGCTGAACAGAAAGTTGGGCAGCACCAGCATTGCCAGCGCCGCCGTGAGGCCGCCCAGCGCGAAGTGCCAGCGCCGCTCCTGATTCACATCCGAATGGCGGCACGCCCACAGCATCACGCACACGCCGACCACATAGGGCAAAGCCGAGAGCAAGCCCAGTTGCCCAAGGTTGCTCACGCCCGAATCGCGAATGATCGACGGTGCCCAGATATTGGTGACGTTGCCGGTGCACATGATGGTCAGGCAGTAGGCCAGGGTGATAAACCACACCTTGCGGTCCTTCAATGCCTCGACGAAGCGCGTATGCCCGCCGGGTTTGCGCTGTAGCCGTTCACGCGCCAGGGCTTGCTCGATGGCGTGTTTTTCATCGTCGCTCAGCCACTTGGCCGAGGCCGGTTTGTCGTCCAGCCAGTACCAAGCGAACAGCCCGGCGAGCACCGGCGGTATGCCGGTGATCACGAATAGCCATTGCCAGCCGGTAAACCCGCCGATACCGGCGCAGTGCGCCATGATCGAAGTCGACAGCGGCCCGCCGATGATCCCGCACACCGCAATCGCCATGATGAAACGCGAGGTGATACGCGCGCGGTGGCTGGCCGGGAACCAGTAGGTGAGGTACAGGATCACCCCCGGAAAGAACCCGGCTTCGGCGGCGCCCAGCAACACCCGCAGCACATAGAACTGCGCCGGGGTCTGGGCAAACGCGGTGGCGATGGTCACCAGCCCCCACAGCACCATGATGCGCATCATGGTTTTTTTCGCGCCGATCTTTTCCAGCAGCAGGTTGCTCGGGATCTCGAACAGCAGGTAACCGATGGAAAACACGCCGACGATGATGCCGAACGTCGCGTCGCTGATGTTCAGGTCGGTCTTGAACTGCAAATGCGCAAAGCTGATGTTGACCCGGTCCAGCCAGTTGAGCACGAAGCACAGGAACAGGAACGGCATGATCCGCCACGCCAGTTTGCGGTACAGGCGTTGGTCGAAGGTCGCCTGCGGGCGTTCGAAGTTCGTCATCACCAGCTCACGTCGACTTTAGCGAAGTAGTAGGCGCCTTCCAGGCCATAGGGCGAGTACCAGCTATAGGTCGGGTTGTCGGTGGGGAAGAAGTAGAAGCGCTTGGCCTCGTCATTCAGTTGCTGGGGGCGACGGTCGAAGATGTTTTCGCCGCCGACGGTGACTTTCACCGCGTCGCTCAGCCAGTAGCCCAGGCTCAAGTCAGTGATGAATGCAGGGCGGATCACCTCATCGCGACTGGCGGAAATCTGGTTGCGCCCGGTGACCTTGGAATAGCGGGTTTCCTTGAGATTCACCTCAAAATCCCCCAGTTGCCAGGCGACATTCAGCGACGTGGTGTTTTTCGGGTAGGCCGAGGTCAGGTTGCCCTGGCGGTCACGGCCCATCACGCTGACACCAGTGCCGGCCAGTGCTGCGGGCTCCTTGATCTTCTCGATGGTTTGCAGGCTCTGGTTGCTGAGCAGGGTCCATTTGGTCTTGCCGTAGCGGCCCAGGTCATAGCGGTAGTCGGCCACCAGGTCGATGCCACGGGTGCGGGTATCGGCCAGGTTGCCGAAGTACGAGACGATCTGGTTCGGGTTCAGGCCCTGGGCGGCCAGCACGTTGGAGACCGCCGTGCCTTGCAGGTTACTGGTCTGCAGGATGCGATCCTTGATGTCGATCTGGTACATGTCGACGGTGATGTCGAGGTTCTCGGTGGGCGTGGCGACAAACCCGAGGCTGTAGTTCATCGAGCGCTCAGGTTTGAGTTCCTTGGCGCCCAGGGCCTGGCCGGCCGCGTCGTTGACCGTGACGTAGCGGGTGGTGGCCTGTTCCAGTTGCCCGGTAATCGGGCTGGTGCGCCACGCCGTCAGCGACGACGAATAGAACTGCTGTTGCAGGGACGGCGCGCGGAAGCCGTTGCTCACGGTGCCGCGCACGGCGAATTGCGGGGTGAACGCGTAACGCGTGGAGAACTTGCCACTGCCGGTGTCGCCGAAATCACTGTAGTGCTCGAAGCGCCCGGCCAGGCTCACATCCCATTGATCGGTCAGGCTTTGGCTGAAGTCGACGTAGCCTGCGGTGTTGGTGCGTGAGTAGTTGTGCGCGTCGGCCGGGGTGAAACCCACCAACCCTGGCGCGCCGGGGTTGGGGCGCTGGCCGGCGAGTGGGCTGCCGGTGGGGAACACGTAGCCGCCATCGGCATAAGAGGCGTATTCGCCGGCCTGGATCTCGAACCCATCGCGGCGGAATTCAAGGCCGGTCGACACGTTCAGCGGCTTGGCAAACAGCCCGGTATCGAACGCACGGGTCAGGTCGAGGTTATTGGTCCATTGGCTGGCGATCAGGTTGCCGCCGTCCATATCCTGAGGGCTGTTTGGTCCCAGGGACGGGTTTAGCGAACGTTCGTTGCGGGTGTTGGCGTTGTTGTAGCCGTAGCTGCTGCTCAGGTCCCAAGCCCAGCCCAGCAGGTCGTCGTTGCGCACGCCGAACACACTTTGGAAGTCGTCTTCTTCCACGACGAAACGCGGCGAGAAACCGTCCGGGTACACCGAGACAATGTTCTGCGGCGAGTTGGCGGTGCGGTAAGTGCCCCAACTGGTGGAGTTGCGGTGGCTGAGGGTGGAGAACGAGTACAGCGTGTAGTCCTCGTTCAGCGGCAGTTCGGCGTTGTAGCCGAAGTTATAGGTTTGCGAACGAGGTTGGCCCAGTTGCTGGCGGTAGCGGCTTTCGCTGGTTTCGCGCGGGTCGGGCTGGCCGTTCTGGCGGAAATAGATGCTGGTGCGATCCGGCACGGCGCCGGCCACGTTGGAGCTTTCCTGGAGGCCGATATCGGCGCTGAGGCTGAAAAAGCCGTCATTGGGCAGCTCGAAGCCCTGGTTGATCTGACCCTGGCCCCGCGCACCGAAATTGCCCTTGCCGCCCACACGGTTGGCGTACTGCCCATAGAGGGCACTGCCGCTGCCGCCGGAGCGGTTGGTCTTGAGGATGATGTTGATCACCCCGGCAATCGCGTCCGAACCGTATTGCGCCGCCGCGCCGTCGCGCAGCACTTCCACGTGGTCCACGGCAGCGATGGGAATCAGGTCGAGGTCGGCGGGTGACTGGCCGCTTGAGGTGGCGGCGGTCTGCACAAAGATCAGCGACGTATTGTGGCGGCGTTTGCCGTTGACCAGCACCAGCACATGGTTGCCACCCAGGCCGCGCAAGGTCGCGGACTTGACCGACAACCCGGTGCCGCCGGTAAAGCCTGCGGCATTGGTATAGGACGGCACGCTGGCGGCCAGGGCGTCGCGCAGGTTCTGTTTGCCTGAACGGGCGAGGTCGTCGGCGCTGATCACATCGATCGGCGCCAGGCTCTTGGCCACGGTGCGACCGCTGTCCCGGGCACCGGTGACCACCACGGTTTGCAGGGCGGTGTCACTGGCCGCCGACGGACGTGACGGGGTGTCTTCGGCCTGGGCGACCTGTTGGGCGCACAGCCCGAGGATGCCGGCGGTCAGCAGGCTGAACCTGGGACGAAAGCGAGTGTATGGGCGAGACATGGTGAGGCTCCGATGGTTAGGTGCCGCTTTCCATTCCTGGTGGTGGGAGTTCCTGACAGTACTGGGGAGGCTTATGTGTTGGCTGTTTCTAGTTATGGGTTGAGGTCAACGCCCCAGCATCACGTCCTGGCGGGCCTGGTCGACCAGTGCCATCTGCCGCGTCAGTCGGGCTTTGCGTTCGGCCAGCAGCAAGGTCTTGGTCCATTCCACGGCCTTAGAGGAATGGCTGGCCAGGCGTGCGGCCAGTTCCAGCGCGCTGGCGTAGGCGTCGTCCACCACCTGGTTGACCAGGCCGATGGCCAGCGCCTCCTGGGCGTCGAACTTGCGTGCGCTGAGCATGATGTCCAGGGCCGCTGCTTCGCCTATCAGGCTGGGCAGGGTCATCGCACTGAAGCCGGACAACATGCCGTGCTGCACTTCGGGGAAGTGAAAGCGCGTGTCGTGCCGCGCAAGACGGAAATCGCAATGAATCGCCAGGCTGATGCCCAGGCCCAGGGTGTGGCCGTGCAACGCGGCAATCACCGGCTTGCTCAAATCGTTGCCGACACCGGGCAGGGCACGGGCCAGGACTTCGCTGCTGACGGTCTCGCCGGTGGCGTCGATCTCCTTGAGGTCGGAGCCGGCGCAAAACGCCCGCTCGCCGGCACCGCGCAGCACGATGGCGCGCACGGCTGTGTCTTGCTGCGCGCGCTGCCAAACCTCGGCCAGCGCGTGCTTGGCCTGGCTGTCCAGTGCGTTGAGGCGCTCCTGGCGGTTGAGGGTGACCACCAGGATTCCTTCGCCAATATTTTGATACTCGACTGTCATGGGGTGCTTTTTATCCGGTGTGAAAGAAAGACGCGATTACCCCTTGAGGTCAGCGCCAAAGTGAGGAAAACTTAATGGATGTGCACAATGCAAACAAGATGTTTGTTATATGAACATATTCTTATCGGGTCAAAAACGGTTATAAAAAATGAAAGCCATAGTTCTAAAAGCCTTCGGCGGGCCGGAGCAATTGCAGGTCGAGGAGGTGCCGACCCCGCAGGTTGGCGCGGGTGAAGTGCTGGTTAAAGTCGCCGCTGCCGGGGTTTGCCATCACGATCTGCTACATCGTGCCGGGCGCTTGCCGGGGGCTCATACGGGTGTGGTGCTGGGCCATGAAGTGGCGGGGGAAGTGGTTGAGGTCGGCGCCGGCGTGCATCACCTAGCGGTTGGCGCCAGGGTCGTGGTTTATCAACGTCGTTTTTGTGGCCAGTGCCGTGACTGCCTGCGCGGGCGCCAGGATTTGTGCCGCGCCCTCGGCTTGCCTTCGGTGGACACCGAAGGCGCCTATGCCGAATACCTGCGAGTACCCGCGATCTCCGCCATCGAACTGCCCGACGGTCTGGACTACATCCCGGCCGCCTTGGCGTCCTGCCCGATCGGCACCAGCGTGCGCGCGTTGCACGGCGAGGCCGCGCTCAAACCCGGCGAAAGCGTGTTGATCAATGGCGCCAGCGGTGGCCTGGGCGCCCATCAGATCCAATTGGCCAAGGCGGTAGGCGCGCGGGTCATCGCCGTCACAGGCAGTGCGGACAAGCGTGATTTTCTCCATAGCCTGGGCGCCGATGACGTGATTGTGAGCAGCGGCAGCTACAGCGCCGAGGTGTGGAAACTCACGGGCAAACGCGGTGTGGACGTGGCCATGGAAAACCTCGGCAGCACCCTCGAAGACACCCTGCGCAGCATGGCCCTCGGAGGGCGCGTGGTGGTATTGGGCAATGTGACGCCCGTCAGTGTGCCGATCAACCCAGGGCTGTTGATCGGCCGACGCCTGCGGGTACAAGGCTCCGGCAGCGCCACCCTCGAAGAAGTGCGCCTGGCGCTGGCATTGATCAAGGGCGGGCAGGTCAAGCCGTTGATTGACCGTGTGCTGCCGTTTCACCAAGTGGCCGAGGCCCACGCGCTGCTGGAATCGCGTCAGGTCAATGGGCGCATTGTGTTGAGCGGGTGGTAAGCATGGACATCAGTACGCTGCTCAGCCAGGCGGCCTTTAAATGGCCCGACCACATCGCACTGCACGAACCGGCCAGTGCACGCACCCTCACGTTTGACGAATTGGACCGCGCCCTCAGCGGCGTCGGCCAAGCATTGGATCAGTTGCAAATCCCGGCCGGTGCGCGGGTGGCCTTACTGGCCGACGCCAGCATTGACTACCTGCTGGCCGACTATGGCTGCATGGCCAGCGGCCGTGTGCGTGTGCCGCTGGACCCGGCCCTGGCGCTTGACGAATTGCTTGCTCAGCTACAGGACGCGGGCGCTGCCTTGCTGCTGTTTTCCGAGCAGTACGCCGGTGTGGCGCAAGGCTTGGGCATCCGTTGCCTGCCGCTGCAAGCCGTGACCGACTCCAACCCCTTCGACATCCTTCCACGCCCGGCGCAATCACCCCAGGCGCTGGCCTCGCTCAACTACACCGGCGGCACCACCGGCACGCCCAAGGCGGTGATGCATCGGCATGCCAGCTTGTGCGCGGTGTTGCAGAACATCGTCATGGGCCGCGGCGCCGTGGTCGGCGATGTACTGCTCAACGTCCGCCCGCTATGGCCGATTGCAGCGGTGGCGGTGCTGGCCCATTTGCTCAGCGGCGGCCGAGTGGTGTTGGGTGGTCGCTTCGACGGCAAGGCATTCATCGCTCAGCTTACTGAGTACCATGTGGCGTTCAGCTCTCTTGTGCCTACGCAATTACTGCGTCTGTTGCGCGAAACCGGCCCTGCAGCGGCCGATCTTCCGGTATTCAAGAGCCTCGATATCGGCGCTGCCGCGTTGACCGGCGACGTGCTGGAAGGCTCATGCAGTTTGTTCAGTGAACGCATCGGCGTGCTCTACGGCATGACCGAAGCGCCCTGGAGTTGCTACCTCTCGCCCGCGCAAATGTCGGCGGTGCGCGCGGCCGGCGACAGTGGCGAAGGTGTGGTGGGCCGACCGTTGTTCAGCGCCGCGATCCGTATCGATCAACCGGACGCAAACGGTGTGGGCGAGATTCTGCTCGGCGGCCCGCAATTGATGAGTGGCTACTGGCAACTTGAAGCGCTCAGTGCTAAGACCCTGGACAACGGCTGGCTGCGCAGCGGTGACCTAGGGCGCATTGGCGCCGATGGGCTGCTGCGAGTGCTGGGGCGTTGCAAGGACATCATCCGCAGCGGCGGCAAATCCGTGCAGCCCGGTGAAGTCGAACAGAACCTGCTGAGCCATCCCGGCGTGCAGGACGCCCACGTGTTTGGCCTGGAGGACCTGGAGTGGGGCGAGCAAGTATGCGCAGCCGTGGTATTGGAGGGTTCGCGAGAGCTATCGGCACAGCAGTTGATGGACCACTGCCGCGCCGGTTTGTCGCGCTACAAGGTGCCGCGCCGCATTTACTTCATCGACGAACTACCGCGCTCCCACTACGGCAAGGTGCAGAAAAACCGCCTGCTCGCCGCACTGGGCCTCAAGCCCTAAAGGTTGCCCAACTGCGCCGCGATACCTTCACAGGCGCGGCGCACGTGGCTGGCCAGGGAAGAGCCGGGGTGGGTTTCGTCTTCCATCTCAAGCCCGGCAACGACGACCGCGCCAATGGCTTGCCCGGCTTCCACGCGAATCGGAAACGCCACCGAAGACAGGCCCGGCTTGAACTCGCCGTGGCCGAAGGCGAAGTCCTGCTGGCTGCGAATTTGCT
Organism: Pseudomonas sp. OV546; assembly: GCF_900116845.1. Classification (NCBI taxonomy): domain Bacteria; kingdom Pseudomonadati; phylum Pseudomonadota; class Gammaproteobacteria; order Pseudomonadales; family Pseudomonadaceae; genus Pseudomonas; species Pseudomonas sp. OV546. Next base: position 146,924 of record NZ_FPCE01000011.1, read on the forward strand.
CCAGTGCCGGCAGGGCTTTGGCGTAACGCGCTTCGCCGAGGATTGCCTGTGCGGCCGTCTCGCTGTAGGTGGCGAGTACCGCACGCCCGCTGGGGCTGCCGTCGATGGGGAATTGGTCGGCCAGGTCGACAATCACGTTGAGCGGCGTGGTCGGTGTCCACATCCGCTCGATCAACACCACTTGGTCACCCACCGGCACCGACAACGACACAATCGCCTGGCGCTCGCCGATCACCCGTTGCAACTCGATGGCGTAGGGCAGGGCGATCTTGCGCAGGTTCAGGCGGTTCAGGTACGCCGCCGAGTAGATCAGGCATTCCGGGCCGATGCGATAGGTGCCGCCCTGGGATTCGATCAGGCTCCAGTGGGTCAGGGTCTTGAGCAGGCGATGAATGGTGGTGCGGTCTATACCGGTCAGTCGCGCCAGGTCCAGCGCGCTGGCGCCATGCTTGAGGCCCGACAGGGTGCGCAACAGTACGATCGAACGGTCGATAACCTGAACGCGCCCACCGGCGTTTTCCTTACTGCTGGTGGGCGGGGGAGGAGCTGAAGAAATATCCATGGTGGCAGCGGCTTCCGAAATCATTTTGTTCGGCAAGCGCGGATCGCAGGCTTGGCCGGTGACCAAGGTTAGCCGCGATCCGTTGCTGGGTGAAGCCTTGATTTACGTGTCGAAGAACACCAGTGCGCGCAATTCGATGCTGCGCCGTGGCGGCGCGTCCTTTGGCGTGGTGGGGTCATCAAATGCGGTGTGTGCACTCAGCCTGGCTACATCCCGCCGCGAATCGTGGATCTTCAACAGCAAGGCCTCGTCTGGTCGCAACTGCGGATAGTAAAACCAGCGGTGAGCCGGGTTAGCCTTGACCGAAAACGTTTCGCCGACCTTGTCGCGATACACCAGGTCGCTGGGCAACAAATCGCTATCGACCATGCTACGCGCATCGCACAAGGCAAGGGGCGTGCTCAGCACTGTCGCGCCGATGGGCCGCCACACATTGATGATCGCAAAGCGTTTGAGCAGGCGCTGTTCGGCTTCGTCTGGGTCGAGGTGGTCGCGCACACGGCGAATCGCCGAGCGTTCGGTCTGGTCGTTGTGCACGTAGCGCACCGGCTCGCGCAGGCCACGCGCCTCACGGCCAGGGTCATCGACGCGAATCGTATGGTCGAAAATCACCACCTTTATCGCACCAGTCTGCTGTTTGAGCAGGGCTTCGGTTTCCGGGTAGTAATGCAGGCGCACCTGTTCGTCATCCTCCAGGTTGACCACTGCGCTGGCGTGCTCGACCTTCTCGAAGCCCTCACGCTGCAGGCTCGCAGATGTATCCAGCAACCGCGCGTTATGGATGGTCACCTGGGTAGGGTCAAGTACGCCGCTGCGCTGGGCCGCGCCATCGGGTGGCGGGTAGGTGTAGTTCACCGGGCGCTCGCCGGTGTCTTTCAGGTAATTGAGCACGCCGAGCACGGAGGCGGGCGCGAGTTGTGTCTGATGGGTTCCCATAACCATCTCCCGGTGTCAGAACGGTTCCTTGAATGGCCGCAAGTCCAGCTCCTGGGTCCAGGCGCTGCGCGGTTGGGTGTGCAGATACCAATAGGCGTCGGCGATGTCTTCGAGCCGCAATGCGCCGTCCTCGCCCAGCTTGGTCAGGTAGTCGGGCGCACGGCTTTTCACGCGCTCGCCATCGATGGAACCGTCGATGACCACATGGGCGACATGCACATTCTGTGGGCCGAATTCCCGCGCAAACGACTGGCTTACCGAGCGCAGCCCGGCCTTGCCTGCCGCAAACGCGGTGTACGGCGGCTTGCCGCGCAGTGAGGCGGTGGCGCCGGTAAATAACAGGCTGCCGCCACCATTGGCGAGCAAGGTGCGGGTGGCTTCGCGGGCGAATAAAAAGCCCCCCAATGTCGAGGCGCGCCAGGTTTGCTCGAACAACTCGGCGCTCAACTCGAGCGCCGGCTTGGACACCGAATTGCCCACGTTGAAGATCGCCGCCCTGAGTGTGCCGAGCTCATTGACCTGGGCGATGGCGGCGAGCACGTCGGCTTCGATACCCAAGTCGGCCACGATTGCATTGGCTTTGCCGCCGTTCGCTTCTATATCAGCCACCACCGTCTGCAACTTGTCCTGGCTCCTGCCGCTGACCGCTACGCGGTAGTCCTCGCGGGCAAAACGCCGTGCTAAGGCTGCACCCAGCCCGGCAACCGCGCCGACCCCGGCAATCCACACCACTGATTCCGCCATGCGCCACATCCTCCAATGGGGTAAGTGGCTAACAATCTACCCATGGCCGGGCGGGAGGAATAAGAATATCGACAGCTAAGGTTATGCCCATGTTCTCAGACGTAAGGGAGCGGAAAGGTGCAGCCTGTGAGAGGCAGGTTCAATGCCCTACCAATTCTTCCAGCAACTCCTCCTTATACCCCTGTAGCACTGATGATGTCCGATCCCTCGGATGGGGCAGGTCTACCCGGATTTCATGCTTGATCCGGCCCGGATGTGCGTCCATCACGATCACTCGATCTCCCAGGTATAACGCCTCTTCAATATCGTGGGTGACCATAATCACCGTGCAACGCTGCTGTACCCAGATGCGTTGCAGCTCGCGTTGCAGGTGCACGCGGGTCAAGGCATCGAGGGCGCCCAGCGGTTCATCCAGTAGCAACACCTTTGGCTTGTTGATCAGCGCCCTGGCGATCGCGGCGCGCTGCGCCATGCCGCCGGAGAGCTGATGGGGGTAGGCATTTTCAAATCCTTCAAGGTTCACCAGCGTGATGTGTTCAGCTACCTGACGGTCTTTCTCCACCTGGGCCAGCTTGTGGTTTTTCAGGGCCAGGGCGATGTTCTGGCTGACGGTCATCCAGGGGAACAGGCGATGGTCCTGGAACACGATGCCGCGTTCCAGGCTGGTGGCGGCGATACGCTTGCCGTCCAGCAAAATATCGCCTCCGTATTCGGCTTCCAGGCCGACAATGAGTCGCAGCAAAGTGGATTTTCCGCAGCCGCTGGCGCCGACAATGCTGACAAACTCGCCAGGGCGCACGTCGAGCTGGATGTCGTGCAACACCGGCAGTGAACGGCCTTCGATCTGGTATGTCTTGTTCAGGCCGCGAATCTGCAGCGCACCGGTTTGCAGGTATAGCGGGGAAGCGATTGCGTTCATATCAGGGCCTTTCAACGGAGGTTGCGCCAGCGCAACAGGTGGCGGCTCAGCAGGGTGAATAACAGGGTCATCAGGTAGCCGAGCAAGCCGATGCACAGCACGCTGAGCACGATCACTTCCATGCGCGAGCCGGCCTCTGCGTTCATCATCAGATTGCCCAGGCCCGCCCCGGAGGACAGGAACAATTCACTGCCTATCGCGGTGACCCAGGCGAATGCCAGCGCGTGCAGCACGCCGGTGGCGATACTCGGCAACGCCGCCGGCAGCAGCACCTGGGTGAATTGCTGAACAGGGGTGAGCACCAGCACCTGGCCAACTTCCCGGTAACGGCGCTCCACATGGCTGAAACCCTGGTAGGTGTTCAGTACCATCGGGTAGAACGCGGCAAGGGTGACGATCAGCACTTTGGAAAACTCGCCGTTGCCGAACCACATCGCAATCAGCGGGATCCAGCCAAGCATCGGTACCTGACGAATCGAGTGGAACAGCGGGCCGATCAAACGGTTGGCTACGCTGGACAGTGCCATCAGCACCCCCAGCATCACGCCGAACACAATGCCCAGTAGCAAGCCACTGCTGGTACGCGCCAGGCTTGCCAGCAGGTTGACCAGTAGTTCGCCGTTGCCGAGCATTTCCAGCAACGCGGGGCCGATTGCCGATAACGGCACGAAGGCATAGGCCCCGGCAGCGTCCTGGCGTGAGGCGTATTCCCAGGCGAGCACCAGCAGCAGTGGCAGCAGCAGTCCTCGGGATTTTTTCAGTAAGGGCAGCATGTGAGGCTCCTAGCGTGTCTGCCAGCGAAATAGGCGCTGTTCGATACGGCGAAAGGCATAGTCGAGGGCAAACCCAATCACCCCGGTGACCACTACACCGACCATCACCACATCGATGCGCAGCATCTGCCGGGCCATCTCGATCATCTGCCCCAGCCCACTGTCGGCCGCCAGCAACTCAGTGGCGACCAGCACCACCCATGCACGGGTCAAGCTGATGCGAAAGCCGGTGATGATCGGCGGCGCGGCGGCGGGCAGAGCCACCAGGCGCACAAAGGTCGGCCAGCGCAAGCGGTACACGTCGGCCACTTCGAAGTAACTGCGCGGAATGCCGCGTACCCCTTCTCCTGCGGCGAGTGCCACCGGGAAGAACGCGGTTTTGGCGACGATAATGATCTTGAAGGTTTCATCAATGCCGAACAGCAGCACGAACATCGGTATCAACGCGATGCTGGGGATCTGGCGCAGGGTGTGGAACAGCGGCCCGCAGTACACCTCGACGTTCTTGGACAAGGCCATCAGCACGCCGAAGGCCAAGCCACACAGTGAACCAATGCCAAAGCCCAGGCCGAGCCGCGACAAGCTATTACCCAGGTGTTCGAGCAATTCGCCGCTGGCCAGCAGTTCTTCGAAGGTGTGCAGCACCTGGGCCGGTGGTACTAGCAGGTTGCGCGGGAAAATCCCGAGGTGGGCCACCCACGTCCAGACGGCGAGCAAAGCCAGGGGCGAGATCAGCCAGGTGAGAGCGGTGAACAATCGATGGGTGCGCATGGCAAGTCTTTTCAGCGAAGTACAACGTGTCCATCGCAAAACATGTGCCACAACCCAACCCATCTGTAGGAGCCCGGCTTGCCGGCGATGAGACCCGTAAGATCAGCTCATGGCAAACGGGCAATTGGTGATGGGGTGCTGCTGGGGCAGCACCCATTCAGCAGCCGCCTCAGAAGTCGTAGCTCACGCTGGTGTAATAAAACGCCCCCTGTGCGCCTTCCGGGCTGGTGATGGAGTATTTCGGTACCCCATACAACTGCGCACCATCGGATTTGTCAGGGTGGGTATCGAACAGATTGATCGCACCCACCGAGACTTTTACGCCCTTGTGGAAGGTGTACGACAGGTCGAGATCGGTCACCCATTGAGGGCTGTAGGTTTGATCGAGGCTGGGATTGGTGGCGTTGAGGCTTTTCCATTCGCCATAGCGGCGCTGGGCCACGGTCAGGCCCCAGTTTTCATACAGCCAGTTGGCGCTCAGGGTCAGCTTGGTGTCCGGCGTGCCTTCCTCGATCAGGCCCTGCGTGTTGCGTCCGACAATCTGCGAACCCTTGATATTGCCCACATCGCGCAAGCCAGTGATGGTGGTGTCGGTCTTGGCAAAGCCGCTGCTCAGGTTCAGGCGGCCCCATTGCTGCAGGTCCCACTGGTAATTGCCGGTCAACTCGATACCGTCGGTGCGGGTGTCGGCGACGTTGGTGTAGAACGCCGCGCTCTGGATATTGGCGTAAGGCGTACCGGCAAAGATCGGCGTGACCACGCTGGCGGGCAACTGGTCGGAAAGGGTGATGCGGTTGTCGATGTTGATGCGGTACGCGTCCACCGTGACCGAGGCATTTTCCAGTGGGCGCCAGACCAGGCCCAGGGAATAGTTGGTCGACTCCTCCGGCTTGAGCGCCTTGCCGCCAAGCGCCTGGGCTTCCGGGCTGTTGGCGCGCAACGTACGTTGTTGCACCTCGACGAAGTTGCCGCTGCCCGATGGTTGCTCTACCACCTGCACACTGAACGAGGACATGCCGCTCTGCACCAACGAAGGCGCGCGATACCCGGTGCTCGCAGTGGCCCGTGCGGCGATCTGTGGAGTGAAGTCGTAGCGCAGGGACAGTTTGCCGTTGGTGGTGTCGCCAAAGTCCGAATAGTGCTCAGTACGCACCGCCACGCCGGCCTGGAATTTCTCGGTAACCTGGCCCTCGACGTCAATGTAGGCGCCCAGTACCTTTCGATCCAGCGAGGCAGCATCTACCTGGGTGATGCCTGAGTAATAACCTGGAATTCGGCGCCCGGTGATCGGGTCGGCCGTGTTGAACAGCGGGCCGTTCTGCCAGCCCGCCGCTTCACCCGCGCTCAGTTGATAGTTTTCCTTACGCCAGGCCAGCCCGGCGGAGAGTGTCAGCGGCTTGAACAACAGGTCGGTAGGGAAGTCGCGCACCCAGTCCAGGGTCAGGTTGGTCTGGTCGTTTTCGCGCTCTCCGGTGTAGATCTTCGATGGGCTATTGGTGCCATAGCTGGGGTTGATCGCATTGCGGTCGGTGGATTTGAGGGTGTTGTTGCCATGGTTGAGCGCCAGGTCGAATTTGCCCAGGCGCTCGTTCTCCCAACGCAGCCCGCCGGTCACCGCATAATCCTCCAGGCCGTAGCGGGTGATCGGCAAGCGGCCGTCCGGGTAGCGCGCCAACGCGTTACTGCCGTAGTTGTTACGCAAGGTGGTGGGCGGGTCGAAGAAACCTTCGGCGTCGGTGTTCTTGTGGGAGTAGGTGGCGAAGCCGTAGGCGGTCAGGCTCTCGCCGATGCCGACCTCGCTGTTGGCCACGAAGTTGTACTGGTCCGAGACATTGCCCGCACCCCAACGCCAAGTGCGGTAGCGGTTATTCTGCTCGCGGGGCGTGTTAATGCTGGTATCGCCGGGGTAAAAGATCCGGTTGTCGGGGTTGGTGTCGCTGGCCGGGTCTTGGCTGCCGGCATCGAAGCTCAAGGTCAGGAAGCCGTCGTTGGGCAGGGTGAAACCCTTCCAGCCGTTGAGCTTACGCTGCAGGCCATCGCCTTTGTCATAGCCGCCAAAGCGATAGCCCAGGTTGCCGCCGTCGTCGTTTTCCTTGAGCACAATGTTGATTACCCCCGCGATGGCGTCGGAGCCATATTGGGCTGCGGCGCCGTCGCGCAGGATCTCTACGCGCTGGATCGCACTCAACGGAATCAGGCTCAAGTCCACCGCCGCCGCGCCACGCCCATTCACCAGGCTCTGACGGGTGATATTCGCGCTGCTGTGACGGCGCTTGCCGTTGACCAGCACCAGCACTTGGTCCGACGCCAAGCCACGCAGCGAAGCGCCCTGGGCGATGGAGCCGCCGAAGGCTCCTTGAGGTGATTGTGGGAAGTTGAACGACGGCGACAAGGCGGTGAGGGCGCCGGACAGATCGGTGGCGCCGGTTTGCTGCAATTGCTCGCCAGACAGTACGTCGACGGGTGCTGCGCTTTGCAGGGCGGTCAAGTCGCTGCGGCGGGTGCCTAGTACCACTACGGTGTCCAGGCGATCGTTTTTTGCAGTTGGCTGCGTATCGTCTGCCGCAAATACAGGCACGGCAAGGCTGCCCATGACCAGCGCAATGGCGCCGGCCAACGGAGTGCGTTGGAACATAAAAAGGTCCTTTCAGAATGTAGGAGCCCGGCTTGCCGGCTCCTACAGGGAGTGGAGGTGTGGTTGGGTTAGAAGCGGCTGGTCACGCTCAGGCCTACGGTGCGAGGGTCGCCGTAGGTGATCACGTACTGGCCCAAGCCACCGTTCGGCCGGCCATGGACTTGGTAGCGGCGGTCGGTGAGGTTGTTGACGAAGCCGGTGACGCTGAGTTTTTCGTCGGTGCTGTACCAGGTCAGGCGACTGTTAGCCAAGGTGTAGTGAGGCTGGCTCAGGTCCTTATCGGCGCTACTCTGGCGGTCGGCGAGGAAGTATTCCTTGTCGCGGAAACTCACATCCGCCCCCGCCACCAGCTTGCCGCCGATTTCCAGTGGGATGGTGTAGTCGCCGCCCAAGGACACCACATTACGCGGCGAGCGCACGAAGCTGTTGCCGCTATAGTCGCCGGTGACTGCGCCGGTGGTGGGGTTGGTGTTTTTGAAATCGGTGTATTCGCTGTCCAGGAACGAGATCGCTGCACGCAGGTGCAGGTAGTCGGTGGGTTGGCCTTCCAGTTCCAGCTCGGCACCTTTGACCTTACCCTTGGCGCCGTTGGTCAAGGCGGTTGTCAGTACTCCGTTGTTAACCGTCAGCAGGTTCACCTGAATGTCCGAATAGTCGTAGTAGAAGATATTCGCGTTAGCGGTCAGGCGATGGTTGAACCACTCGGACTTCACGCCGAACTCATAGGCGTCGAGTTGTTCCGGGTCTACCGTGGTCAGTTGCGACAGGCTGGTGGACAACCCGGTGTTGAAACCGCCGGAACGGAAGCCATGGGCGTAGCGGAAAAACACCCGGACGTTGTCGTTGATGCGGTATTCCGGGGTCAGGTCGTAGGTCCAGGCTTCCCAGGTTTTATCCTCCTGGCGATTGCCGTTGCTGCCGGCGGCGGCTAGCGGGATCAATGGGCCGTTGGCGGTGGCGCGGGTCAACTGGGTCAGGCTGAGGTCGATGTCTTTCTTTTCCTGGGTCCAGCGCAGGCCACCGGTCACGCTGAAGTTGTCGGTGAAGTCGTAGGTCAGGTTGCCGAATAGCGCGTAGCTGTCAGTCTTATGGTCGTAGCTCAGGTCACGAAAATCCGTGGCGCCCCCAATCTGGTTCGAACCTGTGCCGTTGGGGGTCGGGCCGGGCTGGATAAAACGCCCGGCGGTGCTATCCAGATCTTCATGGAAATAGTGCGCACCGGCCAACCAGCGCAGGGTTTCCTGCTGGGGCGAGGCCAGGCGGATTTCCTGGGAATACTGAGCGTATTTGTTGTCTGCAGTGGAGGTCCCGTTGACCTCGTACGGCGTGTAGTCGCCGTCACTGCTGGACTGGCCGCGAATATAGTCATAGGCGCTGATGGACGTGAGGGTGTAGTCGCCCAGGTGCCAGTTGAGGGTCAGCGAAGTACCGTCGTGATTGAGCTTGGAATCGTCTTTCACATTGAGCGCGATATCGCGCCCGGCCGGCCGCTGGTAGCCCACGTTGTAATAGCGGCCCAGGGTCAGCGCACCGTTGGCGCCGTCGCCCTTGAACTCGCGGCTATGGATTTTCCACAGAGCGTCCAGGTCGTCGTTGAGCTGGGCGAAGAACTGCAGGCGCACGGCCTTTTTGTTCACGTCACCGTAGGTGTGATCGTCCACCAGGTTCTTCTGGAAACCGTCGCGCTCTTCGGAGTACAGCGAGATCCGCGCAGCGAGTTTCTCATCCACCAGAGCACCGCCGAGGGCGCCGCTGAGGATGCGTTCGTTCTTGCTGCCAAAGCCGATGGTGCCGAAACCGTCGGTGTCGAACGTCGGTTTCTTCGAGATGATATTTACCGCGCCGGCCGTGGTGTTCTTGCCGTAGAGCGTGCCCTGTGGCCCGCGCAGAATCTCGATGCGCTCCAGGTCCCACAGCGGGCCGCCACCGGCAATCGGTGCGTTCAGGTACACGTCATCGGCATAAATGCCTACGGGGTAAACCGTGGCCGCACCGGTGTCGCCAGTGCCCAGTCCGCGGATGTACCAGCGCGGGCGACCGTCGCCGTCGGGATTCTTGGCCGAGGCGTTGGGAATGAAGGTGGTGATGTCGCCCATGTTACGTACGCCATCGGCGACGATGCTGGTGCCCTGGACCGCCGATACCGCCACCGGAACCTCTTGCAGGGTTTGCTCGCGGTGTTGCGCGGTGACGGTCACGGTCTTGAGTGACGGCTCGGTCTTGCTGGCGTCGTCTTCAGCGGCGTGCGTGCTGCCGGCGACGAGCAAAGCGAGCCAAAGGCCCTTGGTGATCGGATTGATTTTATGCATTGCAGTCTCCCCCGGAAAATATGTCCTTAAGGGGGTAGAGCAGAGATCGTGCCAAGAGGATTTCAGTGTTGATACATGAGCGTAAGTTTCTGATTTTAATTATAAAAAAAATATACAAAGCTGAGTTTTATAACGCTTTCAAGAGGCGTGAAAACGACCTGCGGAGGATTCAGCAGAAAGTGCGCGCAGTGTGTTGCTGGAGCAGCAGGGAAAGTGTTGCCAGGCCAACACAGCTGGCACTGATCACACATTAATTGTAGGAGCTCGGCTTGCCGGCGATGGCGTTTTCACGGGCGCCATCGCCGGCAAGCCGGGCGCCTACAGGCAGGGTCGGACTAAACAGCGACGCGTGAAGTGGAACCGATGACTTTTTCCAGCACGCTGAAGTCGATCCAGTCGCGCACATCGAAGCGGCGCGGGATAAAGTTCCAGCGGAACAGGAAGTCGGTGAAATCCTGCAACGCATCGATCGAGCGCGAGTCCAGCGTGGTCCGCAGTCGACGGTGCGCATCTTCACCATAGGCGGCCGTGACCCAGTATTCGCTGGTATTGAGTTCTTTGGCGAGAAAGCGCCGGGTTTCATCTGGGTTGGCCCAGGCCCATTGCTCAGTGCGCAGCACGGTATCGACGATTTTCACGCTGGCATCGAAATGCTCTTGCAGCAGGTTGATATCCACGGTGAGGGTGCGCGGCGTGCCGTTGTTGCTGCGGATCAACGGGTCCGGGTGCGAGCCGGTGTCTACCACGACATGCAAACCGAACTCATTGGCCAAGTGCACAGCGTGGGCGCCCTTGAGAAAGATCGCGTCGATATCGCCGCGTAGCAGGCCGATCAGTTCATTGTTGCGCCGGCTGAAGCGGCTGACCCCCAGTCCGATTTCGGGGCCATACACATAGGAGGTCTGGTTATCGCTGTAGGTCCCGCCATAGGGGTAGTCCACCAGTTCTACGTCCGACACGTTCAAGCCTTCGAGCTTGAGCGCGTTTTCCAGGCCCCGCAGGGCCTGGGCACGCGTGAAGTCGATCTGTACGTTGGCCCACTTGGGCAGACCGAAACGGCGGTTTTTCAGGTCGCGTACGTTCTTGACTCCGCTCTCTGCGGTGGTGAGGATCAACTGCACCTCGTCGCTCCACGACAACCCCAGCACGCGGGTTTCGACGCCACTGGCGTAGGCCCAGATCGCCGGGATATTGCCACCGTGGCGCACCGAATTCTGCAGGTGATGGTCATAGTGGGCTTCGCGCACTTCCCGCTCGGTGGACTCGCGCAACGATTGGATATTGGTGCCAAAGGGCAGGAAGGCTTCGGCCAGTCGCCCGGACTGCACCGCGATGCCAAGCCCGGTGGGGACCGGGCTGTGGGTATACCAGAGAGTATCGAGTGGTTTGCTCATAAAATTCTTCGTTCAAATCCATGAAATGTTCGCACATTGCAGGAGCCCGGCTTGCTGGCGATGGCGCCCGTGAATGATGCAGTAATCATTAGGAGGCCATCGCTGGCAACCCAGCTCCTGCAGGGTTGGCGTTGTCGTTGAGCACAGTGTTCAACGGCCGTGCATCGATCCATTCACGCACATCGAAGCGCTGTGGAATAAAGCGCCAACGGTGCAAAAAGTTGGTGAAGTCCTGCAGGGCAGCAATCGCCTGTTCATCCAGCTCGGTACGCAGGCGCAGGTGCGCGTCGTGGCCATAGGCGGCTGTCACCCAATACTCGCTGCTGTTGGTTTCCCGCGCCAGGTAACGGCGGGTGTCTTCCGGGTGGGTATGGGCCCACTGTTCGGCGCGCAGCACCGCGTCGAGGATGCCAGTGGCCACGTCAAAATGGTTCTCCAGCAGGTTCAGGTCTACCGCCAGCGTGCGTGGGGTGCCGTTGTTGCTGCGGATCAGTGGGTCGGGGTGGGCGCCGGTATCGATCACGATATGCAGGCCGAAATCATGGGCGTGCTGGGCGGCGCTGGCGCCCTTGAGGAATATTGCATCCACCTCGCCGCGCAGCAGGCCGATCAGTTCCAGGTTGCGCGCGCTGACCTGGGTGTTAACCGGCGTGCCGGCCACATTGCGCACGGCGCTGTCGCTGAAGGTACCGCCGTAGCGGAAGTTGACAAGCTTCATATCGCCGACTTTCAAGCCTTCCAGCGACAGCGCGTTTTCCAGGCCGCGCAGGGCCTGGGCGCGGGTGAAGTCGATTTGAACGCCGGCCCAGTCCGGCAAGCCGAAGGTGCGGCCCTTGAGGTCCTTGACGGTCTTGATACCGCTGTCCGGGCGGGTCAGGATCAGTTGCACTTCATCCGCCCAGGACAAGCCGATCACCCGGGTTTCGCGGCCTTGGGCGCGGGCCCAGATCGCCGGGATATTGCCGCCATGGCGCACCGAGTTCTGCAAGGTGTGGTCGAAGTGCGACTCGCGCACGGCCTTGTCATTCGATTCGCGCAGGGACTGCACCTCGGTGCCCAAGGCGCCGACGGTGTCTTGCAACCAGCCCTTTTGTACGGCGATGCCCAGCCCGGTTGGCACAGGACAACGGGTATACCAGAGGGTGTCGAGGGGTTGTGTCATCAGAGGTTCTCCCCCAGCGCTCAGGCGCTGGCTTTCAAAGGTTGGCTCGCCGGGCGTTGGTGCACCAGCGGCAAGACTTCCTGGCCAATGCGCAAGGCTTCCTCAAGGTGCGGGTTGCCGGCAAGGATAAAGGTCGAGAAGCCGGCGTCGCGGTATTCCACCAGGCGCTCGGCGATGTTTTCGTGGCTGCCCACCAGGCCGACGGTGGGTCCCGGCTTGGCCTTGGCGAAACCAGCCCAGAGGTTGGGGCCGATGGTCAGGTCGTCGAAGCGGTCGACGTTCTGGTGATAGGCGGTCTGCCGTGCGCCGCCGACTGAATCCGAACCGCTGGTAAAGCCTTTGGCAACCGTACTGGTCTTGCCTTCGAGTTTGTCGAATTGGCGTCGCAGGTCTTTCCAGGCCAGCTCTTCGGTCTCACGGGCGAACAGGTCGACCCGCAGGCCGAAACGTACCGTGCGCCCTTGTTTGTCGGCCAACTCGCGTACGCGCTCGATATGCGGCTTGAGCTTGTCGATGGGCTCGGCCCAGTTCAGGTACACGTCGGCGTGTTTGGCGGCAACGCCCAACGCAGCATCGGAGAACCCGGAGAAATACACCCCCGGCTTGCGCTCATGACGCAGGCCGGTGGGTAGGGCGCCGTTTTCCAGTTGGTAGATCTCACCATCGTAGGAGAATTTTTCGTTCTCCCACAGACCCTGGATGATGTCGAGGAATTCGCCGGTGCGCTTGTAGCGCAGGTCATGTTCGAGGAAATCGCCATTGGCGCGCTGGCTCGCGGGGTTACCGCCGGTGATGATGTTCCACTCCAGGCGGCCACGGCTGAGGTTCTGCAGGATCGCGGCTTGCTGCGCGGCGTAGGCGGGCAGGGTCCAGGTGGCTTGGAAGGCGATCAGGAACTTGATGCGCCGGGTTTCGCGGGCCAGCGCTGCAGCGGCGATCCAGGGCTCGGGGCCGGTGGGCAGCAAGGCGCCTTCAAAACCTGCTAGTTCGGCGGCCTTGGCCACTTGGGCGATGTAGTCGATGTAGGTGAAGTCATCCGGCTCTCCGTTGGGTAATCGCCCCGGGGCGATATTGCCAGGTCGGTAGTCGGGGTTGCCACGGTTGTGTTTGTCGGTGGTCAGTTGCGGACCGTCGGTGCCCAACGGCAGGCGCCAGAAAAATTCAGTGCTCATGGGTGCTCCTGATTTGAGTCGTGCAAGGGGCGCAGACCTGATGCGCAAGGTCTGTGCAACGTGCATGCCATGGGCGCTTCGGCCAATGGCTACGGGGGCAACCGCACTTCAGCATGAGAGGGCTGCTGCTGTAGCAGCAGCCTCCCAGCAACCAATGCTGGACGCGCAACATAGGCTTTCAGGGGGCCGGCACGCCGGCTCCTATAGGGCGATGGCGTCAGGTTGATGGGCGCTGCGCAGGTAGGTGTGGTACAGCGCTGCGTAGGGCCCGGCCTGTCCGATCAATTGCTGGTGTGGCCCCAGTTCCACCACTTGGCCGTGGCGTACGACGGCAATCCGGTCGGCATCCCGAATCGTTGCCAGGCGGTGGGCGATGATGATTGCCGTGCGCCCCTCACACAGGCGTCGCAAGGCCCGTTGGATACGCCGTTCGGTATGAATATCGACCGCCGACGTCGCCTCATCCAGTACCAACACCGCCGGGTCCGCCAGGTACGCGCGCACCAGACACACCAGTTGCCGCTGGCCATGGCTCAGATGTGCCCCCAGTGGCCCTACTTCAGTGTGGTATTGATGGGGCAGGCGCTCCAGCACTTCATCGGCGCCCAGCTCACGGGCAGCGGCGACCAGCGTTGCATCATCGGCCTGGGGCGCGGCCAGGCGCAGGTTGTCGAGGATGCTGCCGCTGAACAGTACATTGTCCTGCAACACCACGCCCACATGGCGACGCAAGGTATGTTGCGCCAGGTCGCGGACATTGATGCCGTCGAGTCGCACGGCGCCGGCTTGGACTTCGTAGAAGCGCGTCAGCAGTTGCACCAGGGTACTTTTGCCGTGGCCGGACGGGCCGACGATCGCCAGCACTTCTCCGGCTGGAATATGCAGGTTCAAGCCTTTGATTACGGGCGCCTGACCATAACCGAACTCCACCTGGTCAAACTGCACTTCCCCACGAGCGCGTTCCAATGTGCGGGGGGTAGCGCTGTCGACGATCTGCGGGCGCGTGTCAAGCAACAGGAAGATCCGCTGGGCTGACGCCGAACCCGTGGCGTAGCGTTCAAACAGGTCCGATAGCTCCTGCAACGGCCCCAGGAACAGAAACACGTAGAACAGGCTTTCTGCCACCTGGCCGACACTGACTTCACCCGCCGCCAACCCATACGCACCCACCAGCAATAACAGCGCGATGCCTGCTGAACTGAGCAGTGCGGTAAACGGTGCAAACCACGACGAGCGCAAACTGCCGCGAATCAGCGCGTGGTTGAAATCATTCAGCAGTACGCGATAGCGCTGCAGGTTCGGCGCCTCCTGAGCGCACTGTTGCAGCAAGCGCGCACCGCTGACGCTTTCCACCAAGTGCGCGGTAAAGCGGCTGCGGTTCTCCGCGACCTTGGCCCAGTTGCGCTGGGAAATACGCTTGAAGCTCCATGTCGCGAGCACCAGCAATGGCACCGTCGCTACCAGGCTGAGGAAGAACCGTGGGTCGATGCGCCAGAGCATTACCGAGGCCAGGCCGCAGCGCAGCACGGCGCCCAGCAGTTCCGGCGGGCCTTGGATCACCAGCGGTTCGAGGGCGTCGACATCGCGGTCGACCCGGGAAATGATGCGCCCTGCACGAGTCTGGTCGAAGTAGCTCACGCTCAGGTTCTGCACATGAGCAAACACCTGCACGCGCAAGGCATTCAACACGCGGATTGCCGCGCCGCCGGCAACAAACTGCGAGACCCCGGCCAGCAGGAAACGCGCCAGCCAACTTGTCGCCAGGCCCAGGCCTAGCCATAGCACCAGGTTTTCATCCAGCAGCCAGTGATCGGCTTGCCGGATCAGTCCTCGGTCCAGCAGCTCGCGTACAAACCAGGGCCGCAGGAACACGGTGAACACCAGTAGGATCTCAATGCCGATAACAGCCGCAATCTGCCGACGGATCGGTCGCAGTAACGGCAGCAAGCGTTTGAACATGCCACGATCGAGGGCCTTTTTCGCCAGCATTTCTTCGATTTCGATATCGCTCAAGGCTTTGCCTGGCAGCGGGTTAGCCATGGTCTATCCCCAGCAGGTCGCGGTAGTGCGCATTGGTTGATTGCAGTTCAGCATGGGTGCCTTGGGCGGTGATCCTACCGTCATCCAGCATCAGCACGCGGTCGGCCAGCAGGATGGTCGAGAGCTTGCTGGAGATCACCAGCACCGTGGTGCCGCGCAGGTGTCGCAGGTTGTGCAGCACCTGGCGCTCGCTGATGGCGTCGAGGGCGCTGGTAGCGTCGTCCAGGCATAGGATGTCGGGTTTGCCGAGCAGCGCGCGGGCCAGGCACAGGCGTTGGCGCTGGCCGCCGGATAAGGTCACGCCCCTATCGCCGAGAGGGGTTTCAAGGCCCAGGGGCAGGCGCTGCAGGACATCTTCAGCAGCGGCTTGATGCAACGCTTCGCGCAGTTCTTCGTCGGTGGCATTAGGTGCGGTCAGGCGCAGGTTGGCCGCCAGGCTGCCGGCAAACAGGAAACTCTCTTGGGGTACCACATGCACGCGCTGACGCAGCGGGCCCAGTTGCAGGTCACGGATGTCCCGCCAGCCGTCGTTGTCCGAACCGAGCAACAGGCGCCCGGCGGTCACATCGCTCAGGCGCGGCAATAAGCTGGCGAGCAGGCTTTTACCGGTACCGGTTGCACCCACCAGCGCGACGATTTCACCCGGCTGCAAGGTCAGCGAACAGCCGTGCAAAATGTCGCGGCCACCACCGGGCGCGGTCACGCTGACCTTTTCCAGCTTCAGTCCCAGCGGGCTGGCGGGTAGGGTGGCAGCACCGCTGCGGATCGCGGCCGGAGCGTCCAGCAGTTGCCAGATGCGTTCGGCACTGGCGCGGGCATCGGCGAAGGTCTGCATTACCCGGCCGATGCCCTCTATACGAAACACCAGGGTGGTGGCGATCAGCAGCGAAGTGACCAATTCGCCGATTCCCAGTTGACCGGTCGCCACAAGGTGCGCGCCGTATACCAGGATCCAGACGTGACCCAGCGCCACTACGGCCTGGGGCAGCGGAATACGTGAGCTGGAATAAGCCAGGGCCTGGCGCGCCAACGCAGCAAACACCGCCACCTGATCTGCAAAGCCCTGGATACGCCGCTGTTCCAGGGCGAACGACTTGATCACCCGTACGCCGCCAATGCCTTCGCTCAGGTCCTGGTTGACCCGGTCATAGGCGCTACCGACCGCGCGATCCAGGCTCACCAGCTGTTCGGTCTGACGCACGAAAATCGCCAAGCCGGTCACCGTCAGCAACAGCGGCACCAGCCCTAGCAGCGGGTTGTACCAGCTCAGCAGGCCAACCGTGGCCAGCACCACCAGCGGTGTCTCTACCAACTGCCGCCAGAAAGTGATCAATGCGTCGCGCACTTTGTCGGCATCACGGGTGGTGCGGGTGATCATTTCACCCATGCCGTGCTGCCAGTGATAGCCCAGGTGCAGGCTTTGCACCTGGGCCAGGATGCGTGAGCGCAGGCGCGTCAGCAGTTCCTGGCTGATCACCAGCGACAACACGCTGGCGATGTATTGCAGCACGCCACGGCCCAGGGCCACGGCCAGCATCAGGCCCAGCCAGTACCAGCCAAGGCCGGCATCCAGGCTGCCGTCGCCGAGGCGTGCCACGGCACGCCCGGCGCTCACGTCATTGACTGCATGGCCGATCAGCCATTGCTGCCAGACCAGGCCCAGGTTGATGGCCACGTACAGCGCCGCCACCAGGGTGAATCGCCAGGGCATTTCCCTATAGATCGCCAGGCTGCGTAGAAGAGGGTGTCGTTCGATCATGAAAAGCTCATTGGCATAAACGGCGTATAAGGGCACACACAAAACCCTACAGTGATTTATTTGCGTGTAGCGCCTTGGGTTTCCTTGGCGTTAAGGATCGCAGTGTATTCACCGGGGTCCACGCCATTGAGGTAGTAGTTGCCCACATGGTGCAGGCGCCAGCGGATCGGGTCGTGGGTGGTGTGCACCCGGGCATTGCGCCAGAAGCGGTCGAGGTTCCATTTGCTCAGCGATGAACTGGCCCCCAGCAGCGAGAAGATATCGCTGGAGATCTTCAGCGAGGCGCTGTCCGAATGGGCGCGGGCGGTGGCGACCGAAAGGATCAGCTCGTCTTGCAGCTCTTTGTTTTCCGGGTCTTGCTCATGGCGGTCAAATATCCGTGCCGCATCGCGCAGCAGGGATTCGGCGGCGCGCAGGGCCACGGCGTATTCGCCAATCTGTTTGATGATGTGCGGCTCTTCATTGGCATGGTCTACGCCGCTTTCCACCCACGGCCGAGCGTTGTGCTTGAGGTAGTCGACGGCCGCCGACAACGCGCCGGCCGCGATACCGGTATCAATGGCCGCGTGAAGGATCTGCGGGAAGGTCAACCCGGTACGTTTCATTGGGCCCTTGCGGCGTGAAACAAAATCCTCATCCAGCACGATATTGTCGAAGTTCACCGTGCCACTCACCGAGTTGTTCTGGCCGAAGGCGTCCCAGTCGTCCACCAGGGTCAGGCCTGGCGTGTTGCGGTTGAGCAATACGCCGGCACCGCCGTCATCCGAGGCGGCCGTGAGGGAGATCCATTCGGCCAGGTAAGAGCCCGTGGAGTAAAACTTGCTGCCATTGAGTACCAGGGCGCCGTCCTCGCGGCGTTCGACGCGGGTCTTGAGGGCGAACTTGTTCTTGCCGCCTACCTCGGCCAGGGCGTTGCCGAAACGCTTGCCAGCCAGGACATCGCTGACCAGCCGATCGCGTACCGCATCCGGGTAACCGTTGAAAATCCCGCGCAGCATCACATTGTGGATTTGCAGCAATTGCCCGACGCCGCCGTCGGCCACCGAGATGATGCGCACGGTTTCGACGATGGTCTGCACCGATGCGCCCAGGCCGCCGAAGGCCTTAGGTACACCGATGGCGGTGATGCCGCTTTCGGACAGCAATTGCGCCTGGCGCCAGGGCAGTTGGCCATTTTGCTGGGTGTCGGCGGCAATGCTGGCGATCTCCACGGCGATTTCTCTGGCGGCGTCGATGGCCTCGGTTTCGCTGTGCAGGTGGCGGGCGGGCGCCTGTTCATACGTTGTCATTCATTCATCCTTTGGTTTGCCCCGTTCCTCTATGGCTGTGCGTCATCGTTGACGAACATCGCCGGCAAGCCGGCTCCTGCGGGGAGGTTGGTGTTGGGAGGGCTTGAGCAAGTTCTGCGCCAACGAGCAAAACCCTGCTGTATGGGGGAAGGGGCGCGCCGGTTTGCTGCTGGGGAAGCAGCGTCGTGAAACGGCTGCTGGAAGAGCAGCAGTGCTGTTGGCAGGCCAGCAGTCGCGTTTGGATGTTTGTTTCCATGTCCTTATAAACCGGGGCTTTGAGCAATTGGCACGCCCTCTG
The DNA here is from genome assembly GCF_900116845.1 of Pseudomonas sp. OV546. Classification (NCBI taxonomy): domain Bacteria; kingdom Pseudomonadati; phylum Pseudomonadota; class Gammaproteobacteria; order Pseudomonadales; family Pseudomonadaceae; genus Pseudomonas; species Pseudomonas sp. OV546. The sequence continues at coordinate 165,687 of NZ_FPCE01000011.1, forward strand.
CAATACCCCCTCCACTGACTTGCCCAATTTAATGGAGCTGCCCATGACCCTTTCCGCTGTCCTGCCCACGCCTGAGTTTGAGCAGATCTGGTTTACCCGTTGCCCGGTGCCGACTGCGTCCGGCATTGCCTACAAGCTGGGCTGGTTGAGCGAGGAGTTCGCGCCCGACGGCCTGCCGGTGTCCACCTTGCAGGAGGCGCGTCAGTTGGGCCGGCACCACTATGATCACGATTTGCCGGGGCTATTCCGCGAAGGCGGCAACGTCCCTGCATTGGCCGCACGTGCCGCGGGTGCGCCGAGCCGCTTGATCGGGCTGACCTGGATCGAGGAATGGCAGACCATTCTGGTCCGCCCGGACTCCGGCATCACCCGTCCTGCAGACCTCAAAGGCAAGCGCCTGGCCCTGCCAGCCTGGGGTGAAAACCGTCCTGGCAGCATCGCCCGCGCCATGAGCCTGCATGGCTATAAGGGCGCCTTGAGCCTGGCCGGACTGGGGTTTGATGATGTGGAACTGGTGGAAGTGGCATTGCAGGACCAGGAACAAGCGCCTGACCCGCAGCAAGGTTTGCAGCGCTTGTGGTCCGGCCTGGACTACCTGGTACGTGGAGAGGTGGATGCGGTTTACGTCAAGGGCGCTTCGGCGGCCGACGCCGCACGCCGCCTGGGGCTGGTGGTGGGGATCGACTTGGACCTGATCGCCGAACCGCGCTACCGCATCAACAACGGCACGCCGCGTCCGATCACCGTTCACCAGAGCCTGCTGGACAACCACTTTGACCTGGTGGTGCGCTTCCTCGCGCAAACCCTCAGCGCCGCCGATTGGGCGGCCAACAACCGCGACAGCCTGAACGCCATTCTAGAAGAAGAAACTCGTGCCGGCAGTGCCGGTGTGGCCGAGGCTTATCGCGGTGATTTCCACACCACCCTGGCGCCGGACCTGTCTGCCCAGCGCCTGGAATTCCTCGATATCCAGAAAGATTTCCTCTACCTGCACGGCTTCCTGGAGCGCGATTTTGCCATCGCCGACTGGGTCGACCCGCGCCCCCTGCAAGCTGCCCATGAACTGTTGGCCAAGCGCCGCGCCTGAATCCGGAGAATCCCCATGACTGCCATTGCCCACACACAACCGATCAGCCAGGAACTGCAAACCTTTATCGACAAGGTCCTGCTGGAAGCCGAAGAAGCCTTCACCGTGTTCCGTGAAACAAACACCATCACCGCCGCAGGGACCGTCGGCTTTATCGAGCGCGTACCTGGCCAGGAACTGTTGGTATCGGTGAACTACGCAGGCCCGTGGAACTACCGCAAGCCGCTGCAAGCCACGGTGACCGACTTTGCCGGCAACGTGGTGTTTGGCAAGGGCAAGGGCGGCCTGGGGCGCTACACCAAGCTGTTCCAGCAACACCCGGATGTGACCACCGTGTCCCACGTGCATTCGCCGTACCTGGGCGCCTGGGCCCAGACCCACCGCACCTTGCCATTCCATTACGTGCCGGTGCAGCGCTACCAGTTGGCCCGTGAACTGCCGGTGTATATCGACCGTCGCCAACAGGAAGTGGACTTTATCCTCGACAAGATCGCCGAGAACCCCTTCAACCTGGCGATCCTGGAGGCCAATGGCGGCTCCACCGTGTGGGGCAAGCAAGGCCTGCGCGCTACCGCCGAATTCATCCTGTTGCTGGAGGAGGGCGCACAACTGCAATTGCTTGCCGATGCGCTCGGTGGCTCACGGGCCTACGGGCCGGGCGTGTTGACCCAGCAATGGAAAATGAGCGGCCTGTTCGAACACGCCACGGCCTTGGGCCTGGTTCCGGCCATCGACCGCCGCTAACGCCTTACCAGCGCCCACAGGGTTCTCTATTTCAAGGATGTTTTTTATGGCTGTAAAAATTCTTTGGTACTTGACCACACCCGATGGCCCGTACCCATGGGAGCCGGAAGGCCGTTGGAACACTGATTTCCAGCACCTCAAACAGCTCGCCGTGGCCAGTGATCGCCTGGGCTACTACGGTTCGCTGCTCGGTTCCAGCCCCAATGAAAGCCTGGCGGTGGCCGCGTCGTTGATCGACGCCACCCAGCGCCTGCGTTTTCTGGTGGCGCAGCACCCGGGCGAGTTATCGCCAGCGGTGTTGGCCAAGTGGGCGCTGACCTTCGATCAGTTCTCCAATGGCCGCCTGCTGTTCAACGTGGTCAATGGCAATGACGCAGGCCTGGCGACACTTGGGGTGCACTACCCGCATGACGAGCGATACGCCTTCAGCCTGGAATACTGGCGGGCGTTCCAGGGTTTCTATGCCGGCGACACGCGTGGCTATGACGGTGAGTACGTCAAGCTCGCACCGCGTTCGCCCGGCGCAGCCAACCATCCGCTGGGCGGCTGGCATCCGCCTTACCAGAAGCCGGGCATCCCGTTGTGGGGCGCCGGAACCTCAGGGCCCGGTGTCGAGCATTCGGTGCAATTGCTCGACGTGTACCTGAGCTTCGCCAACACTCCGCCAAAACTCGGCGACAAGTTTCGCAAAGTCGCCGCAGAAGCGGCGAAGATCGGTCGCGAACTGACCTTCGGCACACGCCTGCAAATCATCGTGCGCGAGACCGAGGAAGAAGCCTGGGCCCACGCCGAAAGACTCCTGCAACGCACCTCGCTGCAAACTGCGCGCAACGCCATCGAGCGCCAGTTGCCGGCCGGTGTGAGCCTGGAAGATTTCCACAGCGACGACCCGCAGACCCAGCGTAACGTCGAAACCATTCGCGCCGGGCGTTTGCCGACCGCGCGTGATCTGGAGATCTATCCTAACGTATGGCTTGGCCCGAGCCTGTTCGGTTTCAATATCCTCGGGCCGGCCGCTGGTACCTACTTGGTGGGCAGCGCGGAACAGGTCGCCGAGCGCATCCGCGAATACGAAGCCCAGGGCACTTCCTCGTTCATTCTGTCTGGCTTCCCGCTGATCGATGAAGCCCACCGCGTGGCCGACCTGCTGTTCCCGCTTTTGGACCTGGACCACGGCTTTGAAGCGCCGCGTCTGGGTGTCAGCCAAAAGTCGCCGCAGCGCCAAGAGGCTTGAACCATGAGTGATGGATTTTCTCGCCGGGTGTTTCTCGGCAACAGCTTGGCCATCGGCGGTGGTTTGCTGTTGGGCGGCTGCGACAGCGGCACGACGACTCAGGGTGCCGCCGTACTGAGCGGTAAGCCCGTCAGCGGTGGGCGCCTGCGCATTGGCATTATCGATGGCGATCAGTCTGGCAACCTGGATGCCCATAAACCGGTGGGCGGCGGGATCATTCGTGGCTGGGCGCTGTACAGCAAGTTCTGGGAATGGAACACCGATGTCAGCACACGCCTGGCCCTGGCCGAGTTCGCCGAACCGAATGCCGATGCGAGTGCCTGGACCATCCGCATCAAGCCGGACCTGGAGTTTCACCATGGCAAGACCATCGGCGCTGACGACATGCTGTTTTCGTTGTTGCGCCTTACCGATCCTAAGCTGGCATCGCCGTTTGCCGGCCTGGTCGGTGCCATTGATCGCAATGCCTTACGCAAGCTGGATGAACGCACCATCGAAATTCGCTTCAAGCAAGGCCAGAGCTTCTTCCCTCTGGATGAAACCCTGATCAGCTTTGGCGGCATCGTCCCCACCGACTATGACCCCATCACCAATCCGGTAGGTGCCGGCCCTTATAGGCTCAAGCGTTTCGTACCCGGCCAGCGCTCGTTGTACACGCGGTTTGAGAATTACTACAAACCCGGCCAGCCTTATGCTGATGAGCTGGAAATCATCGAGTTCAAGGACCAGGTCTCCCGTGTTGCCGCGTTGCGCGCCGGACAGATCGATGTGGCCAGCGGTGTGCAGGCCGAGCACAGTGCGTTGCTCAAGGCCGACTCACGCTTGTCGTTGTGCGTGTCGCCAAGCACTTCGTTTACCGGTTTCAATCTCAACCTGGCCAAGCCGCCCTTCGATGATGTGCGGGTGCGCCAGGCGTTTCGCTTGCTGGCGGATCGGCAAGAGCTGGTGGACCGTGGCCTCAACGGTTTCGGTCGCATTGCCAATGACCTGTATTCACCTCACGATCCCACCTACAACCATGCGATTGCCCAGCGGCCGTATGATCTGGAGCAGGCCCGCTCGCTGCTGCGTCAGGCCGGGCAGACGGATTTGCGCGTGGAACTGACCACCATGCCTGGGCCCGGTGTGAACGCCGCGCTGGTGTTGGCCCAGCAAGCGAAAAAGGCCGGTGTCGAGATACGCGTGACCCAAGTGGATGGCGCTGTGTTCAACGGCCCGCAGCGTGAGCAGTGGCAAGTGTCGCCGGGTTCTACGCCTGCGCGGGGTTTCCTGGCTTCGGCACTGCACAACGACGCGCCGCTGGCGATCTACAACCGCAGCAACTTCCATGACCCGCGTTTTGATGACCTCTACCGTAAGGCCCTTGCGCAGCCAGACCTGGAACTGCGTAAAGGCCTGGTACACGAGGCCCAGCAGATTCAACACGAACGCGGCGGATTGCTGATTTGGGGCTTCAACGATGTGCTGGACGCCGCCTCGGTCAAGGTCGGCGGTTTGGCGCCAGAGCAGACCACCTTCGCTTCCTGGCGGTTTGACGAACTGTGGTTGAAGCATGCTTGAGCCGTCAGCCAATCCTCCACGCACGCCTGCTTGGTTGTCATGGTTTATCGGGCGCCTGGGTTACGGCCTGCTGACGGCCTGGGTGATCAGCCTGGTGGTATTCATCGCCACCCAGGCACTGCCATCCGACCCTGCGCGGGTGATCCTCGGCCCGGACGCGCCGCTGGAAAGCATCCTTACCCTGCAACACCAGTTGGGGCTCGACCAGCCAATCCTGTGGCAATACCTGCGCTGGCTCGGCAGCGTCTTGAGCGGGGACCTCGGGGTTTCCCTGGACTCCAACGCGCCGGTCAGCCACATCCTGTGGGGGCGTTTGGGCTACACACTGGCGTTGCTGGCCGGGGTGATTACCCTGGTAGTGCCTGGCGCACTGGCCCTTGGCGTGGCCCTGGCGTTGCGGCGCGACAGCTGGCTGGATCGCTGGAGCCTGTCGTTGCTGATTTTTCTGAAAGCCACGCCGGGGTTTCTGTTGGCGATTGGCCTGGTATTGCTGTTTTCCATGCCACATATGGATTTCTTGCCCGCGGTATCGATCCTGGATCCCGACCTGTCGCTGCTGCGCCAACTCAAGGCGCTGGTATTGCCGATATTTGCCTTGAGCCTCACTGCATTGCCGTACCTCACGCGCATGGTGCGTGCCGCGGTGATCGAGGCGCAGGAGTCCGATTACGTGATTGCCGCCAGCCTACGCGGCATTCCGCAGCGGCGGATTGTCTGGTGCCACACTTTGCCCAATGCGCTGGTACCGGCGATCCAGGGTGTGGCGCTGACCTTGCGTACGTTGATCGGAGGCGCAGTGCTGGCGGAAGTCATCTTCAGCTATCCCGGTATCGGCACCGCGCTGAACGCCGCGATCCAGATGCGCGACCTGCCGATGATCCAGGCGATTGTGCTGGTGATCACCCTCGCGGTGGTGCTGATCAACCTACTGGCCGACCTATTGACCGTGCTGCTTACGCCTAAGCTGCGCACCGCCCGGCGGGTGACCCTGATTCAACGCAACCGGAGGGGAATCACCCCGTGGTGGCGCCGCTCCCGAGGTGACGCATGAGTGCCCGTCGATGGTTGGCCGAACCACAAACACGTAAGGGCGCGTTGATCACTCTACTGGTGGTGGCCGTGGCGCTGTTCGGGCCTTGGTTGGCACCTCACGGGTCGACGGACATGGTCGGTCCTGTCTACGGCGCGCCTGCAGGTGATGCGTGGCTGGGGTATGACTTCCTGGGGCATGACGTGCTGTCGCGATTGCTCAGCGGTGGTTTGTCGGTGCTGTGGATGTCGGTCGCAGCCGCCAGTATTGCACTGGCGGTGGGCACTACGTTGGGGTTGCTGGCGGGTTTGTCGCGTCGGCGCCTGGATCAGTTTATTACCTGGTCGGCGGATGTGTCCCTGGCGTTCCCCGACCTGATTCTGGTGCTGCTGATTGTGTCCATGTTGGGGCGCGCACCGTGGTTGATCGTGCTGACAGTCTCCATCGCCTTTATACCGGGCGTTATCCGCCTGGCGCGGGCGAGTGCGGTAGCAGTGGCAGGGCAGGAGTTCGTTGAAGCGGCGCAAATGATGGGCTATTCGCGACGCCGAATTCTGTTCAAGGAGATCCTGCCGAACATCCTCACGCCCCTGCTGGTGCATTTCGGCAACATGCTGACCTGGGGCGTGGGCATGCTGTCGGGCCTGAGCTTTCTTGGCTACGGCGTGGCGCCACCCACCGCTGACTGGGGGCTGATGATCAATGAAAACCAGGCCGGCCTGCTGGTGCAACCCTGGGCCGTATTGGCTCCGGCGGTGCTGATCGGTGTGTTTGCCTACGGCACCAATATTTTGGCTGAAGGCATCGGCCGCAGCAGCGCAAGGCTGGGAGACAGACAAGCATGAATGCGATTACCGAAATCGACGCCGGGGTGTTGCAGGTCCGCGACCTGCGGGTTGAATTGCCGGGGCAGGTGGATGTGGTGTCGGGCATCTCGTTCAGCCTGGCTGCCGGGGAAATTCTCGGTTTGGTGGGTGAGTCGGGCTCGGGCAAGACCACCTTGGCGACTGCGTTGCTGGCACATGCCCGGCGCGGTGCACGGATTGTCGGCGGGCAGGTGCACGTAGGTGACCAGGCATTGTTGAGCCTGGAAGGCGAAGCCTTGCGCCGTGCCCGTGGCAGCCTGATCGGTTATGTCGCCCAGGACCCGGCCACCGCGCTCAATCCGGCACTGCGCATCGGTCACCTGTTGCGTGAAACCCTGACGGCGCATCCTTCTGGGCTTGACCGCGAGGCGCAACAGCAGCGCCTCATCGAGACCCTGCGTGACGTCGGCTTGCCGGACGATCACGGGTTTCTACGGCGCTTTCCCCATCAACTGTCCGGCGGCCAGCAGCAACGGGTGATGCTGGCGCTGGCTTTTGTGCTGCGCCCGCGCCTGATCGTGCTGGACGAGCCGACCACTGCGCTGGACGTCAGCACCCAGGCGCATATCCTCGCCACGCTGCGTCGGCTGTGCAAAAGCCAGGGCGTGGCGGCGGTGTATGTGTCCCACGACCTGGCGGTGATCAAGGACCTGGTGGACCGGGTGATGGTGATGTACGCCGGGCGCATCGTTGAAACGGCGACGCGGGATGAGTTGTTCAGTCGACCGTCCCATCCCTATACCCGAGGGTTGCTGGCGGCGATTCCGGATGTGGCGGGACGGCGCGAATTGACGGCGATTGCCGGGCATGCACCGGCGCCGGGGCGTCGGCCCCAGGGGTGCAGTTTCGGACCGCGCTGTGAGCGGTTTGCGGCTGGGTGCGCGGTGGCTGAGCCGTTATTGCAGATGAACGCGGCCGGTCGTGGGGTGGCTTGCCTGGCGCCTCACGATCAGGCGTTACAGGTCAGGGCACTCGCGCCAATTGCGGCCTTGAAGGGGCGGGTAGAACTGCCACTGTTGTCGGTCAGTGGCTTGAACGTCGCCTATGACCGGCAAGTGTTGTTCGATGTCTCGTTGCAGGTGCAGCCGGGTGAATGCCTGGCGATTGTGGGTGAGTCGGGCTCGGGCAAGACCAGCCTGGCGCGGGCTATTGCTGGCCTTGGGGAGAATGCCGAGGGGGCACTGGACTACGCCGGCCGGCATTTACCGTTGCACGCCCGCCAGCGCGATGCAGGCCTGCGCCACCAGATTCAATACATCTTCCAGAATCCATATCGCGCGTTGAACCCACGGCAAACCGTGTACCAGACTCTGAGCGCGCCACTGGCGCATTTCTTCGGCGTGAAAGGGGCGCCAGCGCGGGAGCGAGTGGAAGCCGTGCTCAAACGTGTGTCACTGCCGGGATCAGTCGCCGGCCTCTTTCCCCACAGCCTGTCAGGTGGTGAACGCCAGCGAGTGGCTATCGCCCGTGCGCTGTTGTGCGAGCCCAGGTTGCTGATTTGCGATGAAATCACCTCGGCATTGGACGTATCGGTACAGGCGTCGATCCTGGACCTGCTGCGCCAGCTACAGCGTGAAGGATTGACGATATTATTCGTCACCCACGACCTGGGCGTGGTGCGCGCGATTGCTGATCGGGTGCTGGTGTTGAAGGTCGGAAGGGTGGTGGAGCAGGGGGCCGTTGATGATGTTTTGGATCAACCACAGGCGGCATATACGCGCACGTTGCTGGAGCATTCGCCGTCGTTGGGGTGAATGGCTCCGCTGCACAGTGATCGCCGGCAAGCAGGCCCCTACAGGTACACAAACCCCTTGAAGGAACCGGCTTGCCGGCGATGGCTTCAGCCGTCGTTAAGCAATTTTCGCCTTGCGCCGCAACGCCTCTTCACGCACTGCGGGGATAATCCACCGCCCATAATCCACGGTGTCGTACAGCGGGTCATAACCGCGATTCAAGAACGTGGTAACGCCCAGGTCCACATAATCCAGCAGTGCCTGCGCCACCGTTTCCGGGGTACCCACCAGCGCGGTGGTATCGCCATAAGCGCCCACTGCTGTCGCCGTCGGCATCCACAACGCACGATCATGACGATCACCCAACGCCGCAGCTGCTAACAGACGTTCTGAGCCGGTGCCTTTGATCCGCTTCTGCCACGGACTGCCTGCGGCAAACTGTGGATTGGCCTTGATCTGCTCCAGGATCTGCTCGGCGCGTTGCCAGGCCAATGCCTCTGTCGCTCCCAAAATCAGGCGCACCGACAAACTGATCCGTGGCGCTTCAACACCCGCTGTTAATGCAGCCGCCTTCAGCTTGGCAATTTGCTCAGCCACGCCGCTTAACGGCTCGCCCCACAGCGCATACAGGTCCGCGTGCTTCACCGCGATCTGATAGGCAATGTCGGAAGATCCGCCAAACGAGATTGGAATATGCGGCTGTTGCAACGGTTTGACCGGCGAAAACGCACCCTTGATGTTGAAGTACTCACCTTCGAAATCGAACGGCTCTTCGGCCGTCCAGGTGCGTCGCACAATCTCCAGATATTCATCGGTACGCCTGTAGCGTTGGGTCTTGTCCAGCAGGAAGTCGCCTTCCTGTGGCTCGGCTGTGATGCCGGTAATCGCGTGCAAGCGAATGCGCCCGCCGCCAGTGGTGTGGTCCAGCGTGGCAAACGAGCGGGCAGCGACGGTTGGCGCGGTGAGTCCGGGGCGATGGGCGATCATGAAGCCCAATCGCTCAGTGTGCGCCGCCGCATACGCGGCAATTTGCAGGCTGTCGGCACTGCCGGGGCCGCTGGCGATCAGCACACGGTCGAAGCCTGCATGTTCATGGGCGCGGGCATGGTGACGGATAAAGTTGAGGTCGAAATCCGGGCTGCGAACGCCACGGGTTTCGGACCACTGGCGAGGGAAAATCATGCCGACAAATTCGATAGACATAACGTGCTCCTGGTGCGGATCAGAATTGATAGTCGACCTGGGCCAACAAGGTGCGGCCAGGCATGGGTTGCAAAAAAGTGTTGGTGGAACCGGCCAGTCCGCTGACGAAGTTCAGTTCATTGGTCAGGTTGAGCACCCGTAACGTGGTGCTCCATTGCGGTTGGCGGTAGTACACGGCGAGATCGAGGTTGTATTCGTTCGGGATCTTTACGGTCTTGCTGAGGTTCAGGTACCAACTGCTGGTCCACCAGCCTGAAAGTTCGGCGCCAAAGCCTGAGTCGAAGCGGTAGTCGACATACCCGCTGGCGGTGTATTCAGGAATCTGCACCGCGTCGAAACGCCCGGACGGCCGCTGGTTGAGGCTATTGTTATCGCCGAACACTGTGCCGTTGTCGGGAATGAACCCCGCTGAGGCAAATCCGGCCTGGGAGGTGAACTCGTTATAGGCGTTGAGCTTGGACAGGTTCAGACCGCTGCGAAGGTGGTCGTCCGGTTGATAGCGCACGGTGGCTTCCACACCCTTGATCATCAGCCGCGCGATGTTGTTATTGCTGTCAGGTGCCTGGTCGCGGGCTTGCTTGAACGCCGCCAACGTCATGAACAGCTGGTTAGGCACTGCTTCGACCTTTACCCCGACTTCATGTAGCACGCTCAAGCTCTGGAACGCCAGCGGGTTGAGCTGGTTGGCGCCACTGCCGCTGCCCCAGCCAAGGCCGTTGGAAAAGAACCCGGTGTTGACCGCCAACGAGCGGTCGAAGGTGTAGTACAGCGTGGTGTTTTCAGTCGGTTTTACATACGGGCTGACCTGGAAAGCAAACAGCCGGTAATTGTCGCTGTCCTTGCGCCGGTTGCCACCGGCGAGTACGAACGGGTTGTCGATCTCGGCCTCGATCCAGCTGCGGCTGGCGCCAATATTCAAGCCGAAATACTCGCCGTACTTGAGGTTGTGCTGGCTGAACAGGGTTTTGGTGGTCCAGGTGCTTTCAGCGGTGTAGGGCGCCACCGATTCGGCGTACAGGCCGTGCCCAGCTGCATACATGGGCGGCAGGTTGAGCCAGCCGTAGTAGTTGGAGTATTGCGGCACGCCGGGTTGTCCGATCCAAGCGCCGTTGCCGCCGGCAGGGTTGCTGGCGTTGAGGCCGAGTAAGTCACCAGGGTTTTTGCCGGAAGGGTCTTGGGTCAGGTCATAGGCATTAATGGTCGAGCCAAAGCTGTTGTTCGCAGCAATCGACTGGTTGAATTCGCGGCGGTAGATCAGGCCGCTGTTGCTGTCATCGCGCAGGGTCCAGCCGCCCAGCTGGGTCTCGTTGCGCGAGCGGAACTCGAAGCGGTTATCGAAAATGTTGTCCTTCGATTGCACCTGGAATGCGCCCACGGCATCGGTGATGTCTTTGGAACGTTCATAAAACATGCTGTTGGCTACGGTGATAGTCGGCGACAGGTCGGCCTCGATACGCAGTTGCGTGGTGAAGCGCCGCGAGCTGCTTTCGTCCTCTTTGCGCTGCCCGGTCTGTGATGAAAGCGACTGCTCGCCATTGCCCGCCAGCGTCGGGTCATACACCCAGCCACGCAGGCTGCCGGGGTTGGCCTGGGTATTCGGTGAGGCAGTCTGGAAGCTGCCGTCGACCACACTGTATTGGCCCTGGGCGTTGCGTTGGCGTTTTACCCAACCGAGTGTTGGCGCATCGGCGGCGCCCGAAGCCAGCACCGGCGACCACAGGGTACTGCCGTTCTGGATAATCGGTGTGGCGCGCCCGGCGTAGTATTTGCCGTCGTCTACCAGGCCCTGAGTAGCGCGGTTCCAACCGTGGGTGATGTTGTAGTCGTAGTAATTGTCGTAGCTGGCGTTCCAGTCGACGCGCACGTTGTCGTTGCGCCAGGCCAACGCGCCATAGAAGGCGTCAAAATTGTTCTCGACATTGTCATAGAAGTCCTCCTGGCGCTGCTTGGTGATGCTCACGCGGTAGGCCAGGTTGTCACTCAGAGGCCCGGTGTTGTCGATACTGAATTTATTGGAACTGCGAGAGGTGCCGTCCGGAATCCACGATCCCAGTTCGCCGCTGAGTTTGGTTTTGAACGCGTTGAAGTCGGGTTTCTTGCTCAGGTAGTTGACGTAGCCGCCGCTGCCGGATATCGAGCCATAGGTCACCGAGGACGGGCCGGCAACGATGTCCGCACCTTCATAGGCGTTGAAGTTGGCGGGGTGGCGCACGGCGTAACCACGCTGACCGTCCTGGAAAATCTCCGAACCCTGGCCACGAAACTGGGGTGCGATACCCGCGTTTTGCCCGCCGCCCCGAGTAATGCCGGGCGCATATTTGACCAGGTCGTCGGCGCTATGGATCGCGCCGCTCGCCAATTGCTCGGCGTTGATTTGCACCACGGAGCGCGGCGTGTCCAGCACTTTGGTTTCCGTGCCACCGTACACTGAGGTCGGCGGGCGGGTGGGCAGTGCGTCGTCATCCGACTCGCTGGCACTTGCCTGCACGGTCACGGTTTGCAGTTGGGTATCGGTGGCAAAAGCCTGCAGCGGCAGGGTGACTGCCAGCAGCAGGGGTAAACGCAAGGCGATAGCGTGCATGGCAGAAATGACTCCTGTCGAAAATTGTTATCAATGTGATGCCCCGTAGGCGTCCGGTTGATCCGCGCAAGGCTTGGGGCCTCATCGCCGGCAAACCGGGCTCCTACGGGGAGTGAGGTGTCAGGCCGTGTCTTTGAGCCAGAGCTTCTCGAAGCGCCAGGTGCTGAACAGCGACTCTTCTGCCTGGGCCCCACCGACGCGCGTGGAAACGCTGTCCAGAAGGTCGGCATACCCCCAGATCAACATGCCGCCGCGTTCGTACTGGATCTGCTGCACCTGATGCACCAGAACCTTGCGCTTTTCCAGGTCGGGCTGAGCCATGGCGGCGAGGAACAGTTCGCTGAATTGCGCGTCGTTGAAGTGGGTCTTGTTGGATACCGCAAAGGGGGCGTCGGTGTGGATTGCACTGGCGAGGAACGGTGCACCGATGCTGCCGCCGGTGCTCAGGGTCCAATCGTTTTTCAGCGGGCCCTGGAAAGTGGCGAGGTCTACTTGCTTGACCTTAATGGTGACGCCGATGCGCTTGGCCTGCTCAGCCAGCACTAACGCTGAACTCAAGCCTGGGCCCGGGGTGGTGATCAGTTCCACCTCGAGGTTTTCCTGGCCGGCGTCCTTGAGCAATTGCGCTGCGCGCTGAGGGGCATATGGTCGCGGGCCAAGGCTGTGGTTGAAGGTGGGATCACTGGGCGCATACAAATCATTAGCCACTCGGCCCTGGCCATTCAGTGCGCGGTGTACCAGTTCTTCACGGTCGGCCAGCAAGCGAAACGCCTCGCGCACCCGCGGGTCGTTGAAGGGCGGCTTTTCCAGATTCATATCGAAGGACAGCCAGTTGCCGGTCACCGATTTGATGATCTTCAACCGTGGGTCCTTCTCCAGAATCGGCAGCTGTTCGGTGGGCATCGAGTTGGCCATGTCGATCTGCCCGGCGCGCAGTGCGGCGAGGCGTGAGACCTGATCCTTGAAATCGATGATTTCCAGCTCGTCGGCGTAGGGTTTGCCCTCCTTGTAGTAATTCTCGAAACGCGTGAACAGCGAGCGCTGGCCGGGGGTAAAACTTTTCAGTTTGTAGGGGCCGGCACCCACCGGATTGGTGACCGGGTGGTAATCCACCGGCACGATTCCGCCGAAGTTGACCCAGGTTTCGGCCAGCGGCATATAGCTGCGGCCGTCGCGAAAGTTCAGGCGCACGGTGCGGTTGTCGAGTTTGACCAGGTTGTCGCGGTCTACCCAGTGCAACAGTGCCGCATACGGCGAGGCCAGTTGCGGATCGGTGAGCCGGCGGATCGAGAACATCAGGTCGTCGGCGTCAATGGTCTTACCGTTGTGGAACTCCAGGCCCGGACGCAAGCGCAGGGTCCAGGTGCTGGCATCCGCGTTGGGCTCGGCAAACTCGGCCAGTGCCAAGCGCGGCTGCATGTGCTCATCCCACTCCCACAACTTGCTGTACAGCGCAAAGCCGCGAACGATGCCGCTGCCCACCGGTTTATGCGCGTCCAGGTTGCCGCTCTGGTTGCCGTCGAGAATCCCCAGGCGCAGGCGGCCGCCGTAGCGTGGCTGGTCGCTGCCAGCGGCGGCAGCCGGTGCGTCATTCAGGCCGCAACCCGCCAGCAGCAGTGCGCCGCTGGCGGTCGCGCTGTAGCCGAGAAAGTCTCGACGGCTCAGCAGTAAGGTCATGGTTTCAGGCTCCGCCGTTGGCCGAGTGCAGTTCGCGCACCGGCTCCAGGGGACGGCTCAACACTGAGCGTTCGCTGCGAAAGTGCGGCAGGATATGCTCGCCGAGTCGGTAGGCTTCTTCCAGGTGCGGATAGCCGGCGAGGAAGAACAGGTCGATGCCGAGGTTGTTGTATTCGCGAATCCGCGCCACCACGTTTTCATAACTGCCTACAAGCGCGCAGCCCGGTGGGATGCCGATATAGCCGAAGCCAGCCCACACGTTCGGGTGGATAAAAAAGTCTTCGAAACCCTGCGCCTCGTTTTTCTCGGCAAAACCGTGCTCGTAGCTCAGTTTGCGCGCGGTGCGCAGCCCGGCGTGGGCGGCGACGGCCTTGACCGCGCCACGGGCGATGCCTTCCTCGAAGAAACGCTTGGCTTCAGTGCGCGCCAGTTCTTCGGTTTCTCGGGTGATCACATCAATCGACAGGCCGAAGCGAATATCGGTGCGCCCCCATTTCAACGCACGTTGGCGCAGGTCGGCGATCAGAGCGGTGATTTCATCCGGGTGCTCGGCACGCATCAAGTAGAAATCCGCGTGCTTGGCGGCGAACTCCCGTGCAGCGATGGATGAGCCAGCCGTGCAGATAAGCGGCAATTGCGCCTTTTTCAGCGGCGCGCGCAAGCCCCCACCGTCGGCCTTGTAAAATTTGCCATCGTAGTGAAACGACTCGTTGTGCCAATAGCCCTTGACCACGTCCATGAATTCGGTGGCGCGCTCGTAGCGTGCATCGTGGTCGCTGTAGTCGCCGACCTGGCGCTGGATCGCGTCCGAGCCGCCGTTGATGATGTTCCATACCAGGCGGTTGCCGGTGGCGCGTTGGTAGGTCGCCGCCTGCTGCACGGCCACCCATGGGGTGTAGTGGTAGGGTTGGAACGCGGTGACAAATTGCAGGGTACGAGTTTCGCGGGCCAGCAGCGAGCACACCGTCCACGGCTCTTCGCCGCTGGGCGCGTTGACCATCAACACACCGCCGAACTTATTGATCTCGGCGGCCTTGGCGATCTGGCCCAGGTAGTCGATGTAAGTGAAGTGGTCGCCCACGCTGAACCCGGACACAGCCCCGGTGCTGTCGGGACCGCCCCGATGCCAGTCGCCACGGTTACGCGGGTCGCCCGGCAGGAACTGGGTTTCGCCGTGCAGCGGCAGGCGAGTAAAAAATTCGATGCTCATGCAAGCCTCCTGCTTACTGCGCGGTTGGGGCGCAGACTGGGGTGATCGGCTGGTCATTGATGACTTTGTGGGCGAATGGGATCGAGTCCTTGAGCGAGGCATTGACCGTCGCGCTGTGGCCCAGGCCTTTGTACAGGTGGCCTTCGACTACGGAACCGGCGTTGCAGGCGTCCTGCATCAGCTTGACCTGGGTCGCGGCGGCTGGGGTGACGTCTTCGGCACCGGTACCGATGAACACCGGTTTGGACGTTTTCAGGGTGGGGTAGGCGACTTGCGCGAGCCACGGCGCGAGCTGTTTGCCTTTGTAATCTTTCTTGGTGTTGGCAATGCTCAGGCCCAGGCCCTCCACGTCGCCTTCTAGAGCGAACAGACAACTAGTGCGAGCCTGTTCGAAGATGGGCAGCGCCTTGTCGGTGTAGAAGTCCGCCGGGTTGATGCTCGGGTCGTATTGCTGGGCGGCGAGCAAGGTATAGAAGCCGTAGGCCAGGGTCGGGTCGACTTTATTGCGCACTTCCTCGCTGGGGTTTTTCGCGTAGTCGAGGGTGTAGATCACGCCGGTGCCGATGCTGCCCTTGACGCCAAGGTCCGGGGCGTAAGTGGCGGCATAGGCCGCTGCGGCAAACGCGCCTGCCCCGCCTTGGGACTGGCCGACGATCAACACCTTGTCAGCCAACCCAGGTACGCCTGCAACTACAGCCTTGGCGGCGTCGAGGATGCCGTAGGCGGCCATGCGGCTGTTCAGCAACGGGTGGCCGCCGGGTACGCCGAGCCCTTGGTAGTCGGTGGCGACCACCGCAAACCCTTCTGCCAGCCAGCGGTTGAGGTACGCCACATCGCGGTAGGAGCGACCTTGCCAGGACGGCGCACACACATCTGCGACGCCAACAGTGCCATGTCCCCAGGTTACGACCGGCCAACCGCCGGCCGGCGGTGTGCCCTTGGGCAGGAACAACGCGCCGGAAACCACTACTGGGGTTTTATTATCGATGCCATCGGTGGAGGTGTAGAGGATGCGTTGCGCGCTGGCGGCGTTTGCCAGGCTGATGGTCTTGTCCAGCGGTTCGCTGCGTAACAGCTTTCCGGGAATGGCCGGAATGGCCTTTTCCCAGGTGTAGAACGCCGAGACGCGGCCATCACCTTGTAGTGGGTCCGTTTTTGGGGCGTATACGTCAGCGGCGAACGCGCTCATGCACAAGGCCAGTACGCTGAGACCGAAGGCGAAAGAATGTGGCAGTTTCATTATCAATTTCCCTATCAAGGATTGGTGCTGACCTGGCCACGCAGTGCCGGCCAGTAGTCGGTGAGTTTCAGGTCGATCAAAGCCTGGTTGGTAAAGCCGGTAGCCAGTGACGGGCCGATGTCATAAGTGTCGCGAATCAGATGGTTGGCCAGGGCGTAGGCGGTGAGGGCCTGATAGTGGGCCTTGAGTTGCGCATCGCTTTTCGGCGCCCAGCGTTCCTTCCAGGTCACTGGGTCGTTTTGGTCGTCGCGGCGCAGCACGCTTTCAGCGGTACCGGCACGGGAGGACAGTTGGTAATAGGCATCCTGGTTTTGCGGTTGAGAAATCCACCACGCTGCCTTGACCCAGGCGGTCGCCAGCAATTGGGTGATGTCTGGATGCTGCTGCACGAAAGAATCGGTGCCCCATAGGTCGGAGATCAGGCGCCAGTCATTGTTGCCCTGTTTGGTCGACCAGATGATCTTGCCCACGCCTTTGTCTTCCAGGGCATAGGCCTCGCTGAGCAACACAGCTGCATCGACCTTGCCGGCAGACACCGCTGCCGCGCCGACCTGCGGGTTGAGGTTGGCGATCTTGAAGTCATCGAGTTTCAGGCCCTTGCTGGCGAGGAAGTTGCTGAATGCGAACTCCCAAGGCCGGCCACGGTGCAGGGCCAGGCGCTTGCCCTTGAGGTCTTCGATGGTCTTGGCGCTGGAGCCTTCGGGCACCACCAGGTAAATGTTGTTACCACTGCCGCCGGGCACGATCAGCTTGCCCGGCACACCGCCAGCACCGGCGATCACTGAGGGCAGGTCTCCGCGTACGGCGAAGTCCAGGCTGTTGTTGCTGAACCCTTCGTTGATCTGCGGGCCAGCGCCGGCGTGGGGTAGGGCGATCCATTCGAGTTTCACCCCGCGCTCGCGCAGTTGGGCCTCCAGCCAACCGTCTTCGATCACGCGGCCGGCAATCCCGCCAAACACTGGCTTGCCACCTTGCGTGTAGGCCACGATAGCGATTTTTACCGAGGCCGGGGCAGCCGACTCGGCGAGCGCCGCGCTGCTTGCCAGTAGGCCGAACAGAGCGATGAGGCTTCTGTGCCAGAAATTTCTCATGAGGTTTCTCCCTACCTGAATTCAAAACCCTTTGTAGGCGCGGGCTTGCCGGCTCCTACAGGGGATGGTGTTGGGAGGGAGAGAGCAGATTGCATGCCAGCAGCTGGAAAAGTCGCTCTAGACCGCGTGCTGCGTGGGCTGCCGCGTTTGAGGTAGCAATGGCCTGTCCGATCTGCTGCTGGTGGACGAACACGTGGGTGCTGGCCCGTTGCTGCTCCAGCAGCAGTGGGAGGTCATGTTGTTGGTATATGTGATAATGGAATATATAAATATTAATTTATAATTAAATGGTCTAGAAAACTTCATGCACTATTGAGCACGCGCTTTTACTGCCAGGAACGCACCATGTCGCTGATCACCCATCCCAATCCTCGCGAATTGACCAAGTCGGTGCGTGCCACCGTGCTGGTCTTCAAGGACCCGCGCTCCCAGGAGTTACTGTCACGTATTGAACGTCTGGCACCCAGCGAAGCCAATACCTTGATCATTGGCGAGACCGGGACCGGCAAGGAATTGGTCGCACGGCATATCCATCATCTGAGCCGTCGCGGACGTGAACCTTTCGTGGCGGTGAACTGCGGCGCGTTTGCCGAGACCCTCGTGGAAAGCGAATTGTTCGGCCACGAGAAAGGCGCGTTCACCGGCGCTACCACCCAGAAGGCCGGTTGGTTTGAAGCCGCCGACGGCGGCACGCTGTTTCTCGATGAGATAGGTGATCTGCCGTTGAACATGCAGGTGAAGTTGCTGCGCGTTTTGCAGGAGCGCGAAGTGGTGCGCCTGGGCTCGCGGACACCGATCCCGATCAATGTGCGGCTGGTGGCCGCCACTAACGTTAACCTTGCCGATGCCGTCGTTGCAGGTAACTTCCGCGAAGACTTGTTCTACCGTCTGCACGTCGCCACCATTCGACTGCCGCCTCTGCGCGAGCGGCCGGGCGATATCCTGCCCCTGGCGGAATTTTTTCTCGAAGAGCACTGCCAGCGACTGGGGTACAACCGCGCCACGTTGAGCATCGATGCTGAGCGAAAGCTGTTGGAACATAGCTGGCCGGGCAATATCCGCGAGCTTGAAAATGCCATTCACCACGCCTTGCTGGTGTGCCGCAACCAGTTGGTGCAGCCGCCGGATCTTCATCTGGTGGACATGCGATCCTCGGGTATTCGCCAGGAAGAGGCTACCCATACGCCAGCTGCCCTCAGCGGCCCCGTGGACTTGGAAACGGCCCTCAATGCGTTATTCGAACAGAATATTCCTGACCTTTACGAGCATATTGAAGAGACGATCTTTCGTGCTGCTTACCGGTACTGCCATGGCAACCAATTGCAAACTGGGCGCCTGCTCAATATCAGTCGCAACATTGTCCGGGCACGACTGGAAAAGATTGGTGAATTGGGAGCGTCAGCGAGAATTTAACTGATCTATCCGCAACTAAAGCAATGGTTGTTTTTGATCGTTCATGCAAGTAGGCGATTGGTTGTACCTGACGCCTCAGTCGCTATGGTGCAAGGTTATATCCTCATGTTTTTTTAATATTTCTTGTTATATGGCGCGAGCAGTAAAGTACTGTTAATTCTTTCATGGCCGCCATTGGAAATTGTCTATGAACATCCCGCGCGGACACCCCAGCCCGATTTTGACATTGCCTCAGGGCGATAAAGATCCTCTTTCAATCCGAGCGAAAGCGCTGGTATTTGCCGACCCCCGGTCTCGGCAGTTGCTGGAGTATCTGCAGCGGGTGGCGCCCAGTGACGCGCCAGTGTTGATCAATGGAGAGACGGGCACCGGTAAGGAGTTGGTGGCGCGCTACATCCATTCGAGCAGTGGCCGCACTGGCGCTTTTATTGCGGTCAATTGCGGTGCGATCAGTGAGACCCTGGCTGAAAGCGAGTTTTTTGGCCATGAGGCCGGTTCGTTTTCCGGAGCTGTCGGTCGGCGAGCCGGCTGGTTCGAGGAGGCAGATGGAGGGACACTGTTTCTCGATGAGATTGGTGATCTGCCGCTGCCTTTGCAAGTTAAATTGCTGCGTGTCCTACAGGAACAGGAAGTGGTTCGGGTCGGCTCGCGCAAACCGATCAAGATCAACATCCGATTGGTGACGGCTACCAACGTCAATTTGGAACAGGCCATTGAAGCTGGCAATTTTCGGCTCGATCTGTTCTATCGAATAAACGTCGCCCAAGTGGAAGTTCTGCCGTTAAGGGCACGCCCCTTGGACATTCTGCCGTTGGTGGAACACTTCAGGAAACTCTACAGCGCCCGCCTTAAAATCAATGAGCCTATGCTTTCGGAGTCGGCTACTCAGGCGCTGCTCGATTATCCCTGGCCGGGGAATATCCGAGAGCTCGAGAACGTTGTTCACTTGGCTTTACTGGTGGCCGGCGACAGACCGGTCCGCCCCGAGCACTTGAAGTTCTCGGCAGGCCTTAGTGCATTGCAAGACGCAAGTTCCAACGGGGTGCAAAAGCTTCCTCAGGAAGTGCTTCGCGAACAGTTTTTGCGATTGTTCGACGTTCCAGGTGATTCGCTCTTGCACGATATTGAGGAGCTGATGGTTCGCGAGGCTTTTGCCTACTGCGATTTCAACCAGTTACGCACCGCGCAACTGCTGGGTATTACCCGCAACGCCATGCGCACCTTACTGGTCAATCACGGCATGCTCAAAGGTCGAGCAAAACCCTGATCTGCGTTCAACCTTGTTTGGCCTGGCTGGGTGGGTTACCTATACGGCGTAGCTGAGGCAGCAACTGCGCGCCCAGGTGAATCGCTTCCTCCAAATGGGGAAAACCCGACAGAATAAAACTGTCCACCCCCAACTGGTGGTACTCCTCGATTCGCTCTGCCACCTGCGCATAACTGCCGACCAATGCTGTTCCTGCGCCGCCGCGTACCAAGCCTACCCCGGCCCAAAGATTGGCTGACACCTCAAGTTCCCGAGCGCCGCGCCCACGGCCCTGCATCAACTGCGTCTGCCTGCTTTGGCCCACCGACTCATATGCCGCCATCTGCCGTTGTGCATGGTCAATGGTATCCGTTGGGATTTCTTCCAGCAGCCGTTCCACGTGGGCCCACGCCGCGTCGTCAGTGACAGCGGCGAACACGTGCAGACGTAGACCGAAGCGCAGAGTACGGCCTTGGGCGGCAGCCAGGTCACGCATGCGTTGGATGCGTTCGGCGATCATGACCGGCGGTTCGCACCACATCAGATATGTTTGCCCATGGGCCGCACCGACACGCTCGGCGGCTTCGGAGGCGCCGCCAAAGTAAATTGGCGGTACGTGTGCGCCTGGCGCAATCGGCGTTTGAATGCCACTGCGGTAGTAACGTCCCTGATGCGCGGGCGGTTGGGCTGCCCACACGGACTGGAACACCTGCAGAAATTCTGCGGTGCGTGCGTAACGTTCATCGTGTTCGAGAAAATCCCCGAGGGAGCGCTGTTCAAAACGGCTGGAGCCGGTCACCACATGCAACGCCAGACGATTCTCGCTGAGCAGTTGCAACGTCGCCGCGCGGTGGGCGGTATAGGCTGGAAGCTCGGTGCCCGGTCGCAGCGTCAGGAGGAATTTCAGGCGGCGCACTTCCTGGGCCAGCACCGCAGTGATCAGCCATGGGTCTTCAAACCCGGCAGCGGTGGGCACCATGATGCCGTCGAAGCCGGCCTGCTCGGTGGCGCGTACGATCTGGCGCAGGTAGTTCAGCGTCGGTGCACGCTCGCCTTGCTGGAACAATCCGACCTTTGGCAAGCCGCTGCTGGTGAGGTGACGGCCATCGCCATTGGTGGGTAAAAACCAGTCCAGTTGGATCGGTGGGCGTACATCATCAGTCATGGTGCAGGCGCTCCTTGCGCAAACCCTGTTGGAAAAGCAACGGTAAAACCTGTTCGCCAAAGCGCAGCACTTCGCTGACTGACGGCCCGCCCTCCAGGATCAGGTGATTCAAGCCAATTCCGTGCAGTTCTTGCAGGCGTGTAGCGACTTGTTGCGGGGTGCCCACCAGGATCAGCGGTTGGCCGGCTTCCCTTTGCAGCAGGTTGGGATGCACTTCCCACTGGCGCAGCGGGTGGCGTGCACGGGGCAGGGTGGCCAGGGGTTCTTCGGGCAATTGAGGAGCCGATAATAAAGCGGCGGCGGTCTCCCAGGCGAGGTCTTCGCTGTCGCCGAGGATCAACCCAAACGTGCAGGCAAAGTCGAGCGTAGGTTGGACCTGTCGCCAGTGCTGTATCTCCTGGGCCAGTCGTTGTGGATGGCCAGGCGCTAACAGGCAGGTCTGGGCATGTGCCGCCACCAGCGCATGGCTCTGGGTGTCGTCCAGTAGCAACGATGGGGCGGGTATTTCGCGGCGGGTGAAGCCGGCGTTCTCCAGTTGGAAATAACGGCCCTGATAGTCGAACCCGCCGGTGTTGGAAGCCAGCAGTCGTTGCAACAGTTCCAGATATTCGCCAATGCGTTCGCTGCGTTGGTCGCGGTTGAGCCACTCCCCAAAGGCACTGTGTTCGCTATTGGGTAAATGTAGCCGCACACGGTGGCCGCTGATCGACTGCAGGCTTTGCAGGGTAGTGGCCAGCGCGGCTGGCAGCATCACTTCCGGCGGCACACTCACCGACAACTGCACGCTGCGTGTATGCGCACACAAGGCTGCCGCCACGCCCAGGCTGTCGGCACATAACACGCCGCCGGGAATCCAAAGGCCATCGAGCCCGGCGTATTCCACAGCCTGGGCCAATTGAACCCATTGTCCCGGCCGCGCCGCCCAGTCTGGGGTACACAAGGGCATCAACCAGCTGAATTCCAGGGGCATGCATAAGCTCCATTATTCATCGTTTTTTCCAACCCAAGGCCGGGGCGATGTCCTGGGCCAGGATTTCCAAACGTTTGAGAATTTGTGCCTGGGTCGAGCTTTCGGCCTGAACCACAGCAATCATGTAGTCAGCATAAGGCAGCAGCGACGGGTCCTGTTGCAAGCTTTCGATCACTTCATCGGGATGGCCGTAGTGCACGTTCATCAAGCGCAGGTGTTCCTGCAAATCCAAGGCTTCGTCGATCAGGCCCTCACGTTGCAGGCGCGGGATATGCCGCTCGATATCCACCGACAGTTCGGCCTGGGCGCTGGCGCGGTCGATGGCAGGGAAAATGGCACGAACCACGCCGATACGCGGTGCGCGGTCAGTGCGCGACCAGGCTTGGAGGTAGGCGTCCGCCAAAGGCTTTTGCACGGTGAGCGGATCATGGGTAGCGGTGCCCAGCAGCAGTCCATTGCCTTGTCGGGCGGTATAGACCGCGCCGTCAGTGCTGCCGTGGGAATGCCAAAGGCGTTCGCCCAGACCGATTGCAGGCGGTTGCAACGTTAATTCGCCGGTCAGCGGTTTACCTTCCAGTAGGCGCTGCAAACGTTGCTGGCGCTCGGCAAAATCCGCCTGGCGCCTGCTTGGGTCGCGATCAAAAGCGCTGAAGTTATCAAGGTTGGCGCCACCACTGCCCAGGCCCAATTGCACGCGCCCGCTGCTCAGAACGTCCAGCACACTGGCGTCTTCGGCCAGGCGGATCGGGTCTTCGAATGGCAACACAATCACCCCGGTGCCCAGTTCGATATGCCGCGTGCGTTCGGCAACGGCCGCCAGTAGCACCAAGGGTGAAGGAAGACGACCAAAGCCATTGCTCAAGTGGTGCTGGGCAATCCAGCCACCGTCGAAGCCGAGTGCTTCAGCCACTTCGAATTGTTCGATCAGGTCGCGGTAGACCTGCTGGGGGTCATCACCAAAAGCGTGGCTGAGGAAACCCAATTTGAACGTCATGAGGGGGCTCCTGTGGGCTGCCAGCCCAGTGCTGGTGCGATGTGTTGGCGGATGATCTCCAGCGCACGGATCGCCTCGCGCAACGGCGTGCTGGTGGTTTGGACTTGCAGGATCAGTTGGTCGTGGGCTGTCAATGGCGGGCCTTGCTGCAATTGCTCGATGATCTGCTCCACCGGGCCGTGCAACACACCGAGGCGCTTTAGGGTGGTGTCGAAGTCAGCGTCCGGCATGCCCTTGAGTACGCCGATGTTTTGCTGGCGTTGCACATAGGCCTGGATATCGCGGCGTGTGGCGTCGTCCGGTGCGGCGAGCAACGCCTGCACCCGTGCGACGCGGGCGGGCGTGCCGTTGTCGCC
The DNA here is from genome assembly GCF_900116845.1 of Pseudomonas sp. OV546. NCBI lineage: Bacteria > Pseudomonadati > Pseudomonadota > Gammaproteobacteria > Pseudomonadales > Pseudomonadaceae > Pseudomonas > Pseudomonas sp. OV546. Next base: position 189,087 of record NZ_FPCE01000011.1, read on the forward strand.
GGTCCAGGCGTTGCGGTAGCGGTTCACCAGTTCAACACCGGCTTGGGCAGGCAAATGCGGATTGGGTGCCATGATCAGGCCGTGGCCACGCTCGGCGACCTGTTCTACCCGCGAAGTGGCTTCCCATAGGCGATGTCTCAAGCCGTTGGCGCGTGGCAACAGGCGTGAGCCGCTGTCGGTCAGCGGCATATTGCCCAGGGCGTTGCGCAGTTGTTGCAGGTGCTGTTCGTAGTCACGATGGCGCGCCTCATGTTCGCGGCCAAACGCCAGGAATGTCTCGGGATCGAAACCCGCGCCAAGGCCCAGTTCCAGCCGGCCATTGCTCAGCACATCCAGCACGGCCGCATCTTCGGCCAGGCGCAGCGGCACTTCCTGGGGCAGTACGACAATCCCGGTGCCCAGGCTGATATGTCGCGTGCGCTGGGCAATGGCGGCCAATAACACCAGCGGCGCGGGCAGGCGCCCGTGTTCACTGGCGAAGTGGTGCTGCGCCACCCAGCCGCTGTCGAAACCCAGTTCTTCAGCGACTCTGAACAGTTCCAGGGTGTCGCGATATACCCTCGGATCAAATTGCGGGCTGTAGACCCGGCTCAAAAAGCCCAGGGAAAAACCGCCACTCATGGCTTCACCTCACGGGCCAATTGCTTTTGCAACGCGGGTCCGGCGTTGATGGATTCCGGCAGGCCACTGAACGGGCTGATGGTCAGGTAGCCCTTGTTCAGCCACACCGCCTCATCGTTTTGCTGCGCGGCAGTCGCGGCGGGGCTGTATTGGAAGCCGATGCCCGGTTTGCCCGGCAGGTTGAATTGCTTGAGGTCATCGGTGTAGCGCGCTTCGAAGCCCACGTAACTGCCCACACGGGTGAGTTTCACGCCCTTGATCTGCGTGCCCTTGGGCAGGTTCATATTCAAGCCCAGTCCCGGCGGTAGCAGGGCTCCGTCGGGTTGGCGATGCCGGTCGAGGGTGTCGACCAGTTTTGCCACCAATTGGGCGGCGCGCTGTGGGTCTTGCTCCTTCAGGTCGGTGCTCACCGCCAATGCCGGAATACCCGATTGCAACGCCACGCTGGCCGCATTGAAGGTGCCGGAAGCCATATTGATCGCCCCAAGATTATTGCCGGGGTTGGGGCCGACGATCACCAGGTCGGGGTGGGGCAGCACCTTGTCCAGGCCCATCAGCAGGGCCATCACCGGCGTGCCGCTGATTTCGATCTGGACCTCTTTGCCGGCGCATTCGGGACTCTGGCACACGCCTTTATCGGAGGTGCTGATGTAGTAGCTGTCGGGGTAAGCGGGGTCGGTATCGCGCCCGACACTCACTTCGCGACCGAAGAAGAACGAACCGCCTCGCGCGCTCTGATCACTCTGGGGCGCGGCGATTTTCACGTTATGGCCCTGGGCTTTCAGCACGGTGTAGAGTGCGCGAATGTTCGGATGCTGATAGCCGTCGTCATTGCTCAGCAAGATGTTCAAGGCGAAGGCTTTGGGGGCGATCAAGCAGGCGAAGGCGAGCATCCAGGTGCTGCGTTTCATGCCCTCTCTCCCGTAAAGCGGTTGTCCGGGCGCGGCAGGCCGAGGTTTTCGCGCAGGGTGGTGCCCTCGTATTCCTGGCGAAACAGCCCACGCGCCTGCAGCAACGGAATCACCTGATCGACGAACACGTCGATGGCGCCAGGGAAGTAGGGGAAGAACACATTGAAGCCATCGCAGGCGCGTGCCTGGAACCATGTCTCGAAGTGATCGGCCACGTCCTCGGCGGTGCCTATCACCGGGTTGCCGCCCGCCAGGCGCAGGTACAGTTGGCGGATGCTGAGGTTTTCCGTGCGCGCCAGTTCCAGCACCTTGTCGCGACGGCTGCCACGTTGGCCCACCGGTGTATCCGGCAACGGGCCGTCAAGGTCATGGCCGGACAGGTCGATGTCATCGCCGAGGGTATCGGCTAGCAGGCGCAGGCCCAGCACTGGGTCGATCAGGGCCTGGAATTCCTTGAACAACGCCTGGGCCTGTTCGCGGGTGTCGGCGATAAATGGCGTGACGCCGGGCAGGATCTTGACGTGGTCCGGGTTACGACCCAGGGCGGCGGCACGGGCCTTGATGTCCTGGTAGAACGCCTGGGCGTCTTGCTGATGATGGGCGTGGGCAAAAATCAGCTCGGCCACACGGGCGGCGAGCTGTTTGCCCGGCTCCGATGCACCGGCCTGCACCAGCACCGGGTGGCCCTGGGGCGGGCGCGCCACATTCAGTGGGCCGCGCACGGAGAAATGCTCGCCGCGGTGGTTGAGGGTGTGCAGTTTGGTCGGGTCGAAATACTCGCCGCTGGCCTTGTCGCGGGTGAAGGCGTCGTCGTCCCAGCTGTCCCACAGGCCCTTGACCACGTCGTGGAACTCTTCGGCGCGCTGGTAGCGGTCGCCGTGGTCCACATGGTGTTCGCGGCCGAAATTCCAGGCTTCATCGGAGACGACCGAGGTCACCAGGTTCCAGGCGGCGCGGCCTTTGGACAGGTGGTCCAGGGAGGCGAACTTGCGCGCGATATGGTACGGCTCGTTGTAGGTGGTGGTCGCGGTGGCGATCAGGCCGATCTTGTGTGTGACGGCCGCCAAGGCCGACATCAAGGTCAGCGGTTCGAAGTGCTCGGCACGGGCGGTACGGCTGAGCGCGTCGTGATGATGCCCCCACAGCGCAACCACGTCGGCGATGAACAGGGCGTCGAACTTGCCGCGTTCGGCGGTTTGGGCGATGTGCTTGAAGTGCTCGAAATCCAGGCTCGCATCGGCCTGGGCCAGTGGGTGGCGCCAGGCGGCGACGTGATGGCCGCTGTTGGCGAGGAAGGCCCCCAGTTTGAGTTGATCGGTACGGCGGGTCATGGACAGGCTCCCATTTGAGTCAGGCAAGGGGCCGGCGAACCGGCCCGTGGAGCGGGATCAGAAGTTGTAGGTCACGCCGGTGTACCAATAGCCGCCGGTGGTGCCGTACGGCGAGAAGTTGCCGTAGGGGAACGCGCCGGAGCTGCTGGCCAGCTTTGTGCGCTCCGGGTACTGGTTGAACAGGTTGTTGGCACCGGCATTCAGGGTGATTGCCGGGGTCAGGTGGTAGTCGATGTTCAGGTCAGTGATCCACGCCGGCGAGAAGGTGCGGTCGAAGGCTTCGGCGGTGCCGTACTGGGTGTATTCGCCGTAGCGGGTCAGGTTCAGGCCCAGTTCGAGTTTTTCGTAGGTCCAGGTGGTGCCCAGCAGCAATTTGGATTGCGGCAGGCCGTACTTGAGGTTGCCCTGGCGCTGACGGTCATAACCGCCGGTTGGGCCGAGGGCTTGTTGGGCCACGCTGGAGGCGTGGATGTCGTCGATCTGCGTGGTGTTCCAGTTGAAGCCCAAGGTGTAACGCAGGTTGCCGTAGGCACCGATGCTCTGGCGGTAGTCTCCGACGAGGTCGACGCCACGGGTAGTGGTATCGAGGGCGTTAGTGAAATAGGTCACCGCCTGGTTCGGGTTGAGACCCGCTGCTGCGAGGATTGCGCTGATTTGCGGTGTGCCGCCCAGGTAGCCGGTTTGCGCGATGCGGTCCTTGATTTTAATCTGGTAGGCATCAAGGGTGATGCTGGTGGCGTCCGTCGGTTGCAGAGTCAGGCCCAGGCTGAAGTTGGTGGACTTCTCAGGTTTGAGAGTCTCGGCACCGAGCGCCTTGGCCACGTCGGAGTTGACTGCAACGTTACGGTAGTCGAACAGCTGGCCGTTGACGCTGGTTTGCGAGGTGGAGCTGTAAATCTGCTGGGCCAGTGAAGGCGCACGGAAACCGGTGCTGAAGGTGCCGCGTACTGCCAGGATCGGTGTGAGTTGGTAGCGGGTGGAGAACTTGCCGTTAGTCGTGGTGCCCGAGCCATCGTTGTAGTGCTCGTAGCGACCGGCCAAGTCGACGTGCCATTTATCGGTGAAGTCCTGGCCGATCTCACCATACCCGGCGAGGCTGGTGCGGCCTTTTTGCGCAGCATCCTGCGGGGTGGTACCGGCACCGGAGATGGTGCCCGGTGCGATCAGGCCACCGCTGGCTCCGGTGGTGAAAGGGCCGCTGGCGTAGGAGGCGAAGTCACCCTTGCCGATCTTGTAGTTCTCGTAGCGTTGCTCCAGGCCCCAGGAAATCTGCGTGGGTTTGTGCAGGCCGAGGTCAAATGCGCGGGTCAGATCGAGGTTGTTGGTCCATTGGCTGAAGGTCTTGACGCCGGTGTCCACCGAGGTCGGCGAGTCCGGGCCGTAGCTCAGGTTGTAGGTGTGACGCAGGGTCGCTTCGGCATGGTCCTGGCCATAGGTGCTGGACAGGTCATAGTCCCAGCCGGCGAGTTCGCCCTTGCCGCCAAACGCTACCTGGAAGTCATTTTCGATAAAACGCAGGGTGTCTTCGATGCCTTCGGGGAAGGGGGTGCGGATGCCATCGAAGCTGGCGGGCTGGTGGAAAGCCAGCGGTTTTTCCGAGTTGCGGCGGGTGTAGGTGGAGAATGAGTAGAGCGTGAGGGCATCGTCCACCGGCAGCTCGGCGTTGTAGCCGAAACTGAAGTTGCGTGCCTCGGGCAGGCCGGTGCCGTAGTAGGTGTGTTGCAGGCTGGTGTTGCCGGCCGAGTCGGTATATGGCGCGTTGTCGGAGCGGTCGGAGATCTTCTGTTTCTTCACGTCCAGGGCGAGGTTGATAAAGCCGTCGTTGGGCAGCGCCAGGCCAACATTGCCGGTTTGGCGCGCGGTTTCGCCATCGCCGTTTTCATAGTTCTGGCCGTAGCTTGTGGACAGGCTGCCGCCGTGGTCGGTCTGCTTGAGCACGATGTTGACCACGCCACCAATCGCATCCGAACCATACTGGGCCGAGGCGCCGTCACGGAGCACTTCGACATGATCCACCAGAGCGGTGGGGATCATGTCCAAGTCCACCGGTTGCGAGCCGGAGTTGAGGTAGGTGCCGTTATTGAGCAGCGCGCTGTTGTGGCGGCGCTTGCCGTTGACCAGTACCAGCACCTGGTCGCCATTGAGGCCACGCAGGCTGATCGGGCGCACCACCGACGTTGAGCCGAAGCCTGACGATGCTGGCTGATTGAGGGATGGCAGTACCTTGCTCAGGGCGCGGGTGAGGTCGCCTTGCCCGGTGGCCAGCAGTTGCTTGGAGGAGATCACGTCCACGGGTGATGGGCTCTCGGCCAGGGTGCGCGCCTGGCCACGGTTGCCGATCACCACAACGGTGTCCAAGGGGTTATCGCTGGCCGGCGCGTCGGCGGCGAGAGTCAGGCTGCTGTAGCTGGCGGCTTCGTACAGGGCAATAAACAACAACGTGTGGGCGAAGGCCTTACTGGGTCGGCGACCTGTGGCGCGTGATGCATTCATGATGGGAAATACTCCAGTGGTTTAAGGTGTTGGGCCTTGATAGAGGACGGCTTGTTGAGTTCAAGCTCTGGTGGGAAGGCTGGAGAGCAAGGGCTATGCCATCTGTTAAAAGTGTTTAAAAACATAGACTTATTAGGTGATAAACGGAGGTGTTGGTGTTTTTTTAACAGGCCGAAGGGCAGGGTGTTGGTTTTTGTGCAGGGGCTTTCATCGGCAACCGGGTAGTGAGCCGTAAGGCTTGGGTGGTTGTGCTTGGCACACGACTTGCTCTCCCCACGCGACACCCTGAACCCAAGGAAGCTATTTCTGTATGCCTAGACCCGGCCCGCGCAATGCCCTCACCGATATCCCAGGCCTCACGGTCGGCCACGCCACGGACCTGCACGTCGACACCGGCGTCACAGTGATTCGCCCCAATGGGTTCTGGACTGCCAGCATCGACATTCGCGGCGGTGGCCCTGGCGGGCGTGAAACTGCTGCGCTTGAGCCGGAAAACATGGTCGGCCAGCTCCATGCCCTGGTATTTGCCGGCGGCTCGGTCTTCGGCCTGGGTGCGGCGGATGCTGTGGCGGCGAAACTGTCCCACGACCAAGTGGGCCTGCACCTCAAACCCGGCGCTCCAGCTATTCCCATCGTGCCCGCAGCGGTGTTGCATGACCTGGCCAACGGCGGCGACAAAGACTGGGGGTTGGAACCGCCTTACCGACGCTTGGGCTTCGAGGCGCTAGCCAATGCAGGTGAGGACTTTGAGTTGGGCTCGGTGGGTGCGGGTCGTGGCGCCATGGCCGGGGTGCTGAAAGGTGGGCTGGGTACCGCTTCCCTGAATCTGGGAAATGGCTTGATCGTCGCTGCATTGGTGGTCGCCAACCCAATAGGCTCGGTGTACATGCCCGACGGCCAGACCTTCTGGGCGTGGCCCTGGGAAGTGGCGGGGGAGTTCGGTGGACAGCGTCCTGAAGCCGAGATGGACTGCAGCGACCCGATGCCGGAGTTGTCACGCCTGGATTCGATGGGCCGCCTGCAAGCCGGGGCCAACACGACGCTGGTGGTGGTCGCCAGTACCGCTCGGCTCACTGTGGCTGAGTGCAAGCGCGTGGCGATCATGGCTCAGGACGGGATTGCCCGTGCGGTGCGTCCGGCGCATTTGCCGTTTGATGGGGACACTGTATTTGCCTTGGCGTCGGCGGCGGTTGAGTTGAGCGATGGCCCACGGCGGCAGGTAGAGATTGGTTGTATTGGCTCGGCGGCTGCGGATTGTGTGGCGCGGGCGATCGCCAGAGGGGTGTTCAGTGCCAGGGGCTAACCACTCTCCACTGTAGGAGCCGGTTCGCCGGCGATGGCGGCGGCTCAGCTTGCACCTGTGTTAACTGACAGACCGCTAACGCCGACAAGCCGGCTCCTGCTGCTTAGGTGAAACGTGATAGGCGCGTCAGTGCCTTTGCCGCCAGCTCCGGCAACTTCAACGCCTCATACACCCGCACCAAACTCCGATTCGTCGGCACATCCCACCCGTCATACCGGCGCCGCAATTCCAGTGTCTGCTGCGCCCCCAACCAATCCCCGGCCTTCACGCGTGCATCCAGCTCCACCAGCGCAAACAGATCGCGCTGTGCGTGGCTGCCACCAATCTCATTCAGCCGGGGAAGGGCGATCGTCAGTTGCGCCAGCGACTGTTGCCAGTCCCCGCGTGCATGGGCCAATAAGCCCTTCGCCAACGGCAGGGTCACTTCGCCCCATACCGGCCGTGCGTCGAAGCTGTACTGCCGCAGCGCCGCCAGCAACCTATCCGCCTCCGGCTTGCCCGCCCGGGCCAGGCCATACAGGTACTGCACGCTCAGGAACGGCTGTACCGTATCGCAGACCCGACGTTGCAGGTAGGGTGCCAGCGCCTGCCAGCGCTCTCCCACGTTGATGCCGGCCAGTTCCAATCGGGCGAGCAAGGACACGGCGCCGACCTGGTCCTGGGAGTATTCCGGGAGGATGCCCCACACGTGTTGGTCGTAAATCTCCAGCACGCGCTGATCCTCACCCCGCGCCAGGTAGAACAACGCCAGGTGCCACCAGTTGTGGGTGTACATGAACGAGTTCAAACCGTCCCAGTGATGGGTCACGCTTTCCAGGAACGCCGTGCCTTCCTCGATACGTCCCTGGGTCAGCATCACATGGGCCAGGGCGTGCTGAGCCCAAGGCTCCGAGGGTTGCAGGCGCAAGGCTTGCAGCGCGCTGGCTTCGGCTTCTTCGAGCAGGTGGCATTGCTCGTAGGCGAAGGCCAGCAGGCCGTGGCTGTGGGCAATATCGGGTGCGCCAGCGGTGGCCTTTAGGCCGATGCGCAACAGGGCGGGCCAGTTGCCGCGGTTGAATTCCAGGTACTGGTTGAGCTTGGCGGCAAACAGGTCGCGGGGGTAGCGGTCGAGCAGGTTTTCGCTCAAATGCATGACTTGATCGAGGTCGTCCTTGATCCAGGCTTGCAGCACGCCAAGGTACAGCAGGGCGCGCGGGTGAGCGGCGTGCGCCGCACGTTGGCGATATTTTTCCGCGAGTGCCGGGCCCTCGGGCGACTCGATGAACATCAGCAGCAAGCCGGCAAACGCATTGGCCAGCGCGGAGTCGGGATCGGCATCGGCGGTGGCAAGGATGCGTTCGGCACGGGGCAGGTAGCCGAGGAAGCCGCCTATGAAGTCGTCCAGCCCTTGGAGGGTGGTGGGGTCGGTGGTGTCGATGGGGTTGCCCAGGTAATCCAGTGACATAGTGGCGAGGCTCGTTTATTCAGATGACGGTTACAGGGGCAAACCTTGTGCCATCGACCAGCGCTGAACCCCTGTGGGAGGGGGCTTGCCCCCGATAGCGGCGGGTCAGTTGGCTCATTCATTGATGACCGACCGGTATCGGGGGCAAGCCCCCTCCCACATTTGAAATGCTTTGCTGCTGCTTTTTGCACACTCAGGCGCAGCTCTGTGGTTTTTTCATCAGCGCGATCACCGCCCACCCCAGCAATACCCGCCCAACCGCCCATGGCACAACGCTTGCAAAACCCTCGTTATATTGTTCAATTCGAGGAGACTCCATGCGCTCATTCTCTTTCCGGCTTGCCCTCACGTCCGTGGCACTGTGCACCACGTTGTTGGCCGGCCAGGCTCACGCGCAACCCCAGGAGGGCGGGGTGCTCAACCTGGTGGCCCAGCCGGAGCCGCCCTCGCTGATGCACGGCGTAGTCAGCCATGTGTCGACCCAATACGTGAGCGGCAAGGTGCTCCAGGGCCTGCTCACTTTCGACACACACCTTGCGCCCAAACCGGTATTGGCCAAAGCCTGGACTATCTCCCCTGATGGCCTCACCTATACTTTCGACTTGCAGGACGGCGTGCACTGGCACGACGGTCCAGCGTTCACCGCCGATGACGTGGTGTTCAGCTTCCAGACCTTCTACCCCGAGGTGGACAAGCGTCTTGGCGGTATCATCACCGAGTACGTCGAGAGCATCACCGCCAAAGGTCCGCTGCAGGTGGTCTTTCACCTGAAGAAACCTTTCGCACCGTTGCTTTCGGCCTTGGGCAGCGGCTTGCGCCCGGTGGTGCCGAAGCACCTTTACGAGAACACCGACTTTCGTAACAACCCCTACAACCTAAAACCGGTGGGTACCGGGCCGTTTGTGTTCGTCGAGTGGAAACGAGGCGCCTATATCAAGCTGGCTAAAAACCCCAACTACTGGAAAAAGGGCCTGCCGCACCTCGACAGCATCATCTTCCACGTCATTCCTGATGCCTCTTCGCGTGCCGCCGCGTTCGAGCGTAACGACGTGCAAGTGCTGCGCAGCGGCGATGCGGATTACTCCGACCTTAAGCGCCTGACCGCCTTGCCCGATGTGCAGTCGTCGGAAAAGGGCTGGGAGTTGTACGCGGGTCTGGCCTTCCTGCAAATCAACACGCGCAAGCCACCGTTGAACAACCCCAAGGTGCGCCAGGCGATCCTGTATGCGCTGAACCGACAGTTCATCGTCGATAACATCTTCTTCGGCTCGGGCAAGGTCGCCCAGGGGCCGTTTGTGTCCAGCTCGCCTTACCACGATCCCCAGTTGCCGCAGTACGCCTATGACGTGAAAAAGGCCAAAGCGCTGATTGCCGAATCCGGCGTGGATGTCGGCGCGGTGCGCATTCGCCTGCTCAATGGCGAGAAGGGGGGGGCCTGGGAGCGCCTGGCCGAATACACCAAGCAGTCCTTGCAACCCCTGGGTTTCAAGGTGCAGGTGGTCACATCCGACGCGGCGACCTGGTTCCAGCGCGTAAGCGACTGGGACTTCGACCTGACCTACAATTTTATCTTCCAGATCGGCGATCCCTACCTGACCAGCGCCTACCTGTTCCGCTCCGACTACATACTCAAAACTTCTCCGTTCGCCAACGTCAGCGGCTACAACAGCGCAGAGGCCGATGCCTTGTGGGCGAAAGTCGCCGATACCCCGGAAGGCCCGGAGCGCAAACAGCTCTACAGCCAGCTGGAGAACCTGCTGAACACCGACCTGCCCATCGCACCGATCTTCGAAATGCGTTACCCGACGCTGTTTCACAAACAGGTGAAAAACCTGCTGCAGACCGCTACCAGCCTTAATGAGGACTACGAGAGCGTGTACCTCGAGGCCCTGACGCCATGAACGGCGTGTTGTATTTCAGCGGGCGGCTCGTCAAGGCGTTGCTGATGGTGGTGGCGGTGCTGGTGCTGAGTTTCCTGCTGATTCGACTGGCGCCGGGCGATCCTGCATTGCTGTTGGCCGGAGAGGCAGGAGTGGACGATGTGCAGTTTATCGAGCAACTGCGCCAGACCATGGGCCTGGATAAACCGTTGCTCCAGCAGTTGCTGATATACCTGGGCAATATCGCCCACCTGGACCTGGGTTATTCCTACCGAAACCAGACCTCGGTGTGGTCGCTGATCGCCGAGCGGTTGCCGGCGACGCTGGCATTGATGGGCTCGGCCTTTGTAGTTTCTTCCGTGCTCGGCGTGACCTTAGGTGTGCTGGCGGCGCGGGCACGGCAGAAGCGGCATTGGCTGGACGGCGTGATCTCCCATGGTGCTTTGTTGCTGTACGCGATGCCGCCGTTCTGGCTGGCGATGCTGATGATTTTGCTGTTCTCCGTCAGTCTGGATTGGTTGCCGGCGTTCGGTATGGAGACCGTGGGCCGGGACTTCTCGCTGCTGGATCGCCTGCGGCATCTGTTGTTGCCGTGCCTATCCCTGAGCGTGCTGTTTCTGGCTCTGTATATCCACCTCACCCGAGCCGCCGTGCTCGATGCTCTTGGTCAGGAATACGTACGCACTGCCCACGCCAAAGGCCTGTATCCACGGCGGATTCTGTATGTACATGTGTTGCGCAATGCACTGCTGCCGGTGGTGACTTTCGCTGGTTTGCAACTCGGCCAACTGGCCAGCGGTGCGTTACTGGTGGAGGTGGTGTACTCCTGGCCTGGCATTGGCCGCTTGATGTATGACTCATTGGCCCAGCGTGACTACGGTGTGTTGATGGGCGGCTTTCTGGTGATCTCGATTTTGGTGGTGGGCTTCAATGTGTTGACCGATGTGATTTGCCGTTTGCTCGACCCACGTATAGGCGCCGGAGGGCAGGGCTGATGGCGGTGCTCACACGCTTTATTCACCAGCCGTCGGCGCTGGCTGGCGCGGTGTTTTTGCTGGTGTTAGCAGCACTAGCGACTGCCGCACCGTGGCTCACCAGTAGCTCGCCCTGGGAAATGAACACCCAGCCGATGCTCCCGCCGTTCCGCGATTCGGCGCACTGGCTGGGCAGCGATATGCTCGGCCGCGACCTCGGCAGCGGCTTGCTCTACGGCGCCCGTGTGTCCTTGGCCGTGGGGATGTTGACCAGTCTGGCGACCTTGCTGGTGGGGCTGCTCGTCGGCGCTGTCGCCGGTTATTTCGGTGGCTGGCTCGACGGCGTGCTGATGCGAATCGCCGAGTTCTTTCAGATCATTCCGCAGTTAGTGTTAGCGGTGATCCTGGTGGCGGTGCTGGAGCCGTCCCTGGGTTCCATCGTGCTGGCGATTTCGCTGGTGGCGTGGCCGGGCGTCGCGCGGCTGGTGCGCAGCGAATTCCTTACCCTGCGACAACGTGAGTTTGTGCAGGCGGCGCGGGTGCTGGGGCAATCGCCATTAGGCATCATCAGCCAACAAATCCTGCCCAATGCCTTGGCGCCGTTGTTGGTGACCATGACCTTTGTGATGGCCACTGCAGTTCTCACCGAAGCCGCGTTAGCGTTTCTCGGCCTGAGCGACCCTGAGGCCATGAGCTGGGGTTACATGATCAACGCGTCCCGTGGGCTGCTGCGGGATGCCTGGTGGATGAGTTTCTTGCCGGGGTTGGCGATTGTGCTGTGCGTGCTGGCGGTGAACCAGGTGGGCGAAGGCCTGCGCGTGGCCTTTGAACCGGGGAGGTCGCTATGACGTTGCTCAGTGTGGAAAACCTGCGTATCGCCTTGCCGGCCGATGCCGACCGCAGTCACGCGCTGTATGACCTGTCGCTGCAATTGCGCAGCGGCGAATGCCTATGTGTAGTGGGCGAGTCCGGTTCGGGCAAGTCGATGTTGGCCAAGGCATTGTTGCGCCAGTTACCGACGCCGCTGAGTGTGGAAAGCGGGCGCCTGGTGTTTCGTGATGAAGACCTGGCGAAGCTCAGTGAAACCGCGATGCGCCAGCTGCGCGGGCGAGATATAAGCATGGTGTTCCAGGAGCCCATGAGCGCGCTGAACCCGCTGCTGCGCGTGGGTGAGCAGATCGATGAAACCCTGCGCGCCCACGGGGTGAAATCGGCCCAGGAGCGTCGCCGACGGGTTGTGGAGTTGCTGGGTTATGTCGGCCTGCCCGAGCCGGAACGCCTACGCCTGGTCTATCCCTTTGAGCTCTCCGGTGGCCAGCGTCAGCGCGTGGTCATCGCCATGGCGTTGGCGTTCGATCCCTCGTTACTGATCGCCGACGAACCCACCTCGGCGCTGGACGTGACCACCCAGGCGCAGATCATCGATCTGTTACGCAAGATTCAACAGGACAAGGGCATGTCGCTGTTGTTCATCACCCATGATTTCGCCGTGGTCGAGGCCATTGCCGACCGCGTGCTGGTGCTGGAAAAAGGCCAGCTGGTGGAGCAGGGCAGCGCCCATCAAGTATTGCGCAAGCCTCAGGCGCTTTATACCCAGCAACTGTTGGCAGCGGTCTCGGCGCAACCTCGGGCCCCGCGCACGACGGTGGACGGGAGTGTGGTGCTCAAGGCCGAGCAACTCAATAAAGTGTTTCGCAGCAACAGCGGTTGGTGGCGCAAGCGTGCCACCCAGGCCCTGGCGCAGGTTCAGTTGACCCTGCGCGAGGGTGAAACCCTGGGCATTGTTGGGGAGTCAGGCTCGGGGAAATCCACTCTGGGCCGTTGCCTTGTTCGGCTGCTACGTGCTGACAGTGGTCAAATTCAATGGCTGGGTCAGGATGTAACGGAGCTGTCCGAAGGGCGTTTGCGAGCATTGCGCAGCGACGTGCAGATGATTTTCCAGGACCCGTTTGCCTCGCTCAATCCGCGCCAGACCGTCGGTCGTATCGTCATGACCGGCCCGCTGGTACAGGGACACTCAAAGGCCGAGGCTGAGCGACGCGCGCGGGCAATACTGGAGTTGGTTGGGCTGCCCGCAGCCGCGTTCGAACGCTATGCTCATCAGTTTTCCGGTGGTCAGCGCCAGCGTATCGGTATCGCCCGTGCCTTGGCTGTAGAGCCGAAAATACTCATCGCGGACGAATGCGTTTCCGCTCTGGATGCGCTGATCCAGGTACAGATTCTCGAGTTGCTTGAAGACCTGCAACGTCGGCTCAAGCTGAGCATTGTGTTCATCACCCACGATTTGCGAGTGGCCGCCAGACTGTGTGATCGCATTGCCGTGATGCAGGGCGGGCATGTGGTGGAGCAGGGGGAAGCGGCAACGCTACTGGTCCATCCGCAACACGCTTATACCCAGACCTTATTGCGTGGTTTTTCCAGAACCGTCCCCCCTTCGACAGTCACTCCTCAAAACCTTGAATCCAAAGAGGCTTGTCCCACTCATGGCTGATTCACACGCATTTTCTGATTTACCTCTGGTGCGGGGCGAGCGGGTAGAAATCCGTCCAGGACGGTACCTGAGCATCGCTTATCAACCAGGCACGCATCAGGCAGATACAGTCTTGTTCTTCGGGCATGGTGGTGGTGGCCACAAGGATCAATGGCGCGAGTTATGGCAGTCGTTGGCCGATCAGGGATACAGCCTGGTGGCGTGGGACCTGTTGGGGCACGGCGATAGCGAAAAGCCGCGCCAGCCGCAGGCCTATGCCTGGTCGGAACTGGTGGCAGATCAGCTGGAAATACTGAGCCGCTACGCTGCACGGCGGAATATCCTGGTCGCACATTCCTTTGGTACCGGACTGGGGTTGAGTGCCTTGCTGGAGCTCCCACACAGGTTGCCGCAGGTGACCATAGATGGCGCCCTGCTGCTAGGCACGCAACTGCATCGCCCGTTGAGCCGCGGTGGTCTGATGGCGCTGCCTGCCTGGGTGTTGGAGCTGCTGCGGCCGTTGCTGGCCAAGGGCTTTCGTCAGCGTGCGTGGCACCTCGCAGCCGATGCCCGGCTGGTGGCCTACGAGGAAAACCTGACTCGTCGTAATCGTCTGTATGTGTTCAAGTCTCTACTGCAAAACGCCCAATGGCCCGACGCCGATGCCCTGGCCCGACTGACGTTGCCGACTTATGTGTTAGCGGGAGACAGCGACGGGCTGACGCCCTCCAGTGGGGGTGAAGCGCTCGCCCGACAGCTGCCAACGGGTAGCTTTGAGGTGTTGGAGCGGTGTGGTCATCAATTGATGTTGGAAAGGCCTGCGCAGGTGCTGGCGGCGTTCCAGAGGCTGATGAAAAAACTTGATCAGCGTCCAGGTTCGTCCGGTTGAGCTGGCTTCAGTTGGTGAACACGTGAAGCGGTGGCGATTGTTCGTGTGAAAGCTGTTCGTCCATTCGTATCGCGGACATGCAAGCCGCCTGTTCAAGCCGTTTTGAAGAAGGCTGGTTGGCATGGGAGTTAAGTGACGTAAGAACAATCAAAAGCGCCTTACCTATCCGCGCTGCCCGAGGCATTTACGAGATGGATTTCCCCTGACCGACAAGCGCTGAGCATCTCAAGGTATGTTTGCCAGACGCTTACCTCCATCGGGCCTACGATCCTGATCTTCTCGGCGTTGCCGTGACGGTCATCACCGCCGATGGCGTGGCGGGCCGGTTCGGCTTCACCGCATTACCGCTTGGGCCAGGCATCCAAAGCCTGCTGAGCCCGGCCCATTCATGTTGGATTCTCGTGCGCAGGGGCTTCCCGCAGCTTGAGGATTGGGGGGGCGAGCGGGGCTCTGCAAGGCGGATGAGCCGCTTTGGCCCATGTCGATATCAGGCGCTTGTGTGCCGCTATGAGGCTATTTTCGCGGCGGGAATGCCGCGTACTGTGACCCGTCATTAAAAAAAGATGATCACCTGACCCTTCAGTCAGTGCGTCCTGGCGTCGATCACAGAGAATAAAAACAACGATGAATAGCCTGAGTTCCAAGGATTCAAACGGCCAACTGGCGCAGGGCTTCAAGCCGCGTCATGTCACCATGCTCTCCATCGCAGGCATTATCGGTGCGGGATTGTTTGTCGGCTCCGGGCATGCCATTGCGGCGGCGGGGCCGGCCGTGATGCTGGCGTATCTGTTTTCCGGACTGTTGGTGGTGCTGGTCATGCGTATGTTGGGGGAGATGGCGGTGGCCAACCCGGACACCGGCTCTTTCTCAACCTACGCCGACCAAGCCATCGGGCGCTGGGCCGGGTTTACGATCGGCTGGCTGTACTGGTGGTTCTGGGTGCTGGTGATTCCCATCGAAGCGCTGGCCGCCGGGCATATCCTGAACCAGTGGTTCCCGCAGATCGACGCTTGGCTGTTTGCCTTGTTGTCGATCTTTTTGTTGGTGGTCACCAATTTGTTCAGCGTCTCCAAGTACGGCGAGTTCGAGTTCTGGTTTGCCATGGCCAAGGTGGTGGCGATTATTGGTTTCATCGGTCTGGGGGGCGCGGTATTGATGGGCTGGATCCCGGAACGGGAGGCCAGCGGCTTGAGTCGACTGATGGAAGAGCACGGCGGGTTCGCACCGAATGGCTTGTCTGCGGTGGTCGGGGCATTCATTACCATCATGTTCAGCTTTATCGGCACGGAAGCCGTCACCATTGCGGCCGCAGAGTCCAATAACCCTGCGCAGAATATCGCCCGGGCCACGCGTTCGGTGATGTGGCGCATCGGGGTGTTTTACGTGCTGTCTATCTTTGTGGTTATTTCCGTTGTGCCTTGGAATGACCCGCTGTTGGCGTCGGTCGGTTCTTATCAGCGCGCACTGGAGTTGATGAACATTCCCCATGCCAAGCTACTGGTGGACGTGGTGGTGCTGATCGCCGTCGCCAGTTGCATGAACTCGTCCATCTACATTGCTTCGCGCATGTTGTACTCCCTGGGCAAGCGGGGCGATGCGCCCACGCTGATGAAAAAGACATCGGCAGCGAGCGTGCCGAGGGCCGCAGTCATCGCCAGTACGGTCTTGGGGGCTGGCGTGACCTTGCTCAGTTACTTCATGCCAGCGGGGCTGTTCCAGTTTCTACTGGCCAGCTCGGGTGCCATCGCCTTGCTGGTGTACTTGGTGATCGCGGTTTCACAACTGCGCATGCGCAAAGTCCTGCAACGCCGCAACGTCACGCTGACGTTCAAAATGTGGCTGTTTCCCTGGTTGACCTGGTTGGTCATCGCCTTCATTTGCACCGCATTGGCGGTGATGCTGTTGACGCCTGAGCATCGCTTTGAGGTGTCTTCGACTATCGGGTTGGCGTTGTTGATTTCCCTGGTCGGCGTCATCACGGCGCGGCACCCCGACAGCGCGCAGAAGCCGATGCCCGTCGCTTCGCGCCCATGAACACCCGGCCTGTTACCCGTCTGGTTTTCTTGCTGCTGGACCAGTTCACCCTGATCTCCTTGGCGTCTGCGGTCGAGCCGCTACGCATGGCGAACCAGCTGTCGGGTCAGGAGCTTTATCGTTGGCACACCGCAAGTGTCGACGGTAATCCCGTATGGGCCAGCGATGGCATGCCCATCACACCTGACTGTTCGGCAGGCAGTGCGCCCGCTGCCGATATCGTGTTGGTGTGCGGCGGTACGAGCATTCAGAACACGGTGACCGGCGAGCTCGTGAAGTGGCTGCGCACCCAGGCGCGTTATTCGAAGCGCCTGGGCGGTATTTGTACCGGCAGTTGGGTGTTGGCTCGCGCGGGGTTGCTCGACGGATTTGAATGCAGTGTGCATTGGGAGTGGTTGGCGGCCATGCAGGAAGCCTTCCCACGGGTGACCCTCAGTGCCAGCGTGTTCACCCTCGACAGGGATCGCCTCACCAGCTCGGGGGGCACCGCGCCGATGGATATGATGCTGCATCTGATTGGTCATGATCATGGTCACGAGCTGTCGGCGGCGATTTCGGACATGTTTGTGTACGAGCGCATGCGCAATGAGCAAGACCACCAGCGCGTGCCCCTCAAGCATATGCTGGGCACCCAGCAACCGAAGTTGCAGGAAGTCGTCACGCTGATGGAGGCCAACCTGGAAGAGCCGATCAACCTGGATCAACTGGCGGAGTATGTGGCCTTGTCGCGCCGACAGCTTGAGCGAATGTTCCAGAAGTATCTGCACTGTTCACCCTCGCGGTACTACCTTCGATTGCGGCTGATTCGCGCGCGCCAATTGCTCAAGCAAACGCCCATCTCGATCGTGGAACTGGCCTTGCTCTGTGGGTTTGTGTCCACGCCGCACTTCTCCAAATGCTATCGGGAGTACTTTGGCGTGCCGCCCAGTGATGAGCGCCTGGTGACGTCCAATGAGCGAGCCAGCGTGCTGAAACCGATCCTTCAGGTCGTTCCGGTGTCCATCCCGATGAACACCTTGGAGCAGGCACGGGGGGAGTTGACGTTTGCCAGCGTTAAAAACCTGAAATCGTAGGCTCACGTGACGACACTCGTTTGAGTGGCCTTGCTAACCCCGAGGGCTATTTTTTCGCCCAAAGAAACCTCTTCTTTGGCTTTCACCGCGCGCCCCCACCCAAGTGTCGTCGTCGGTGTTACCTTGTGGGACGCTCAGTGGGCCGAAACCCGCCATGGCCGCGCGCGAATAGGGCACTTTGATACTATGCTCATGCCAGTGCAGGCATTATCGCAGTGGCTTTCGTCGGCACTGCTGTGATCTGGGCTTGCTGCGACCCATTCTGCCTCATCAGTTTCGCCCGCGATGTTCGCATTGGTTTGAGCGTCGATGGCGTGCAAACCCAGGAGCAACCAGAGAGGCAAGCGCCTTCCCGACTATGAGCGACTGCTCCAACCAGACCAAGCAGTCGATCCAGGCTGTCGCCGGGTGCTGGTGGATTACTTTTTGGTAAATCCCATGCACGATGGAGAACAGCATGAACGCTAAATCAATTCACAGAATCTTATGGCGCTTCGCCGGCTGCGTGACCGGGCTGGTGATGGTGGTTGCCAATCCAGCCCACGCCGCCGGCGACTCAACCGCCAGTCATAGCATTGCCTTCAGCAACTCCTATGCGGGCAGCGATTTTCGCAAGGTGATGGTGCGCAACTGGCAGGAGATTGCGCTCCAGGCGCAAAAGGATGGCGTGATCCGAGAGGCCCCAGTGGTCAGCGCCAATAACTCGGCGTCGGAACAAGCAGCCCAGATCCAAGACATGATCGTCAAGGGCGTCAACGCGATCGTCATCCTGGCCGCGTCCGACACGGCCCTCAACGGAGTGATCCGCGATGCCTGCAATGCCGGCATCGTGGTGGTCGTCATGGCCAGCCTGGTCACCGAACCTTGCGTCTATACCGTGGACTACAATTGGTCCGCCATGGGCCGCGTGGAAATGGACTATATCGCCGAGCGCCTCAAGGGCAGCGGAACGCTGTTAGAGATCCGCGGCATTGCCGGCGATGCCACCGATAAAAATATCAGCGACGGCATTCGCAAGGCCGCCAGCGATTACCCTGGCCTGAAGTTCGCCAAGACCGTGTACGGGAACTGGACGGCGTCCGTCGCACGCAAGGAGGTGGCGCTGGCGCTGGCGTCGCTGCCCCGCATTGATGCCGTCGCTACTCAAGGGGGCGACGGTTATGGCGCCGCCATGGCGTTCAAGGCGGCGGGACGCCCGTTGCCGATTATTGTGATGGGGAACCGTCAAGACGAACTCGCCCTGTGGCAACAGGAACGCGATGCCAACGGCTACGAGACCGTCTCGGTCTCCGCCTCCCCGAGCGTCTCCCAAGTGGGTTTCTGGGTGGCCCAGCAGATTCTGGCGGGCAAGCAGGTACCGAAGTTCGTCGAGGTACCGCTGGTGCGCATCGATGCGAAAGACCTGGACGCCTGGCTCGCCACTATGCCCGTGGGCGGCGCCGCCAATCCGCTCTACAGCCAAGCGTCCGTTGTGGGGATGATCGACGCGGCCATCAACAATACGGTGGCGCCCGCGCCTTTGCCAGAGGTGATGAAGCCGTAGCGGCGGGCGGGGATGCGAGCTGCCATGTTGACATTCAAACCCTTCAGGGACAGGCCCATTGCCGTCAAAATTGGCCTGGCGGTCGCTGCGCTGGTGTTCCTGATGCTGGCGGTATCGCTGGTGAACCTCTACGGCCTGCGAGGCATGGTACGTGCAGTGGATTCGGCCAGCCATTCTGCGGAAATCCTGGCGTCGGTCAACGCGGCTACTGGTCGAGTGGAAAATTTTATCGCCACCCGCGACCAAAAAAGCCTGATCCAGGCCGAAGGCATGGTGGCGACGGCTATCGTCGGCCTCACCGCCATTCCGGTGGCAGAGGCGCAATCGCTCAAGGGCAGTCTGCAGAGGCTTGCCGCGGCGATCGCTACCTTGCGGGCGGCGACCCTGACCATGGATGGCGAAACGGAGAACATGACCGCCCACTACGGCCGGATGCGAGAGGCGACGATCCTTGTCGAACAGGGCATCGCCGACGGGCTGAAGGAGATTGCTTCCCGTGCCGCCGACCATCAGGTGCGGGTGAGCAACCTCGAAAGCGCCCACCGCATCCTGGATATCCTGCGCAACAGCGAACGGATCATCACCGCCAATCTGGCCAAGATGCTGGTGACCGGTGATCGTGCGGCCGGCATCGCGGCGCGGGACACCTGCGCGGCACTGCCGCCCGTGGTCGAGCAATTGCGCGAGGTGATGGCGGCGCCGCAGGAGGTTGAGGCCCTGGATCAGTTGACGACGGCGGTTGCTGCTGCCTGCCTGGCGGTCGAGCACCTTGGCGAGGCGCCCAAGCTCCGGGGAGGCGAGGCGTTGCGGCATCTCGCCGTCCTTGGGGATGTGGCCGAGCGCCTTGAAGCGATGTTGGGTGAACTGGACGAGCACGTTACCCATGACGCCAATGACATTCAGGCCGCCACGGGTTTGCTGCAAAATGCAGCCGCGCTGTCCAAGCGTTTCGCCGAGCGTGCTGCCACCCTTGAGGCGCAGACCTTGTCGTTTCGCTTGTCACCGTCGCCCGAGGTCGCCAGCGCGGTCGGCGCCATCCTGGACGAACTCTCCCGTCTCTCGCGCGTTCTCCCTTCGTCCGTAGGGTTGCAAACCAAGGCTACGGCCCTGACGGTCTACGATCAGATCGCCGGTTACCGGGCGGCATTCGCCAGGTTTAATCAGGCGAGCAACTCCTTGAGCGGCGCGCGCGACCAGGTTCGCAATGAGGCACGGAGCGCCGGCCTGTTGGTTGCGCGCTTCGCGGGTGAAGCGCGCTCCGAGGCCTTGGTTCACAATGATCGCGGAATGCTTGCGACGGTGGTTGCGGGTACCGTTGCCATCCTGCTCGCAAGCGCCATCGCCTGGAGCACGTCGCGGTTTGTCGCGCAGCCCATCGTGGCGTTGGCCTCGGCCATGCGCCGGCTTGCGGCCGGCGACTTGAACGCCGCAATTGTCAGCGCAGGACGCGGCGACGAGATAGGGATCATGACCCGCGCCGTACGGGTGTTCCAGGAGAATGCCCTGCGTATTCGGGTACTGGAGGCCGAGGCCGAAGCCGAACGACAGCAAGTCCAGGCCTCTTTGGAAAGAATGGTCGCCGAACGGACCGACACGCTGCACCAACAGACCGAGGTGCTGGAGGCGCAGGCCGTCGAGCTGATTCAGGCGCGCAACCAGGCCGAGACGGCTAACCAGGCAAAGAGCGATTTTGTGGCCACGGTCAGCCACGAACTGCGCACCCCCCTGACCCTCATTCTCGCTCCACTGGAGCAGCTCTCGGCGGCGACCCTCCCGCCGGCGGACTGGCGTGTGCAAATCGACCGCGCCCAACGCAACGCACTGCGCTTGATGAACCGGGTGAACGACATCCTCGATTTCTCCAAGGCCGAAGCGGGCAAGTTTGAGTTGTGTCCGGCGCCCATTGACCTGAACAAGATGGTGGGGGTGCTGGCGGAGGATGCCGCCATGGTGGCCGAGGGCAAAGGCTGCACCTTGACCTGCAGCATCGATCCCGCCCTCGGTACGGTGTTCCTGGACCCCCGACACTTCGAGAAGATTCTCCTCAACCTGGTAAGCAATGCCATCAAGTTCACGCCCGCTGGCGGCACCGTGCACCTGGCCGTCACTGCGCTTGATGGCGAGCGATTTGAACTCGCGGTGCAAGACTCGGGCATTGGCATTGCGCCAGACAAACTGCCGCTGCTGTTCCAGCGTTTTTCCCAGATCGACAATTCCGCCACGCGCCACTACAGCGGCACGGGCATCGGTCTTGCCCTGGTCAAGTATCTGGTCGAACTGATGGGGGGCGAAGTCGGCGTCAACAGTGAGCCCGGACAAGGCTCGTGCTTCTTCGTTCGACTTCCGCTGGGGGATGAGCAAGACACCTTGCCGACCGAAGCCAGCGATATGCACGAGCGATCACTGGCGAGCACAACGAGCACCACCGAGCAGCGCCACCTGCGTTTCGACCACGGTCGCCAAAGCAGCGGCAACGACCGCGTTTCGATGCAAGGCGCAGACGACGAGCAGCACTTGGAACACGCCTCGCAGTCCAGGGTGCTCGTGGTCGACGACAGCCCGGAAATGCTGAGCTACCTCAGCGAGCTTTTGCACGATGATTACATCGTCGCCACCGCAGCTGATGGCGAGCAGGCCTGGGCACTCCTGCAGCGTCGGCCCATCGATGTCGTCCTCTCGGATGTAATGATGCCGGAGCTCGACGGCTTTGGCCTGACAGCCAGAATCAAAGCCAGCGCCGGCTTCGCCCATTTACCCGTGATCTTGTTGACCGCCCGCGGCGGCAGCGAGGCCTGCGTCTCCGGGCTGGAGAGTGGCGCCGACGACTATATCGCCAAACCGTTCTCGCCGCTGGAGCTCAAGGCGCGCGTACGCGCGGCGCTACGCATGAGCCAAGTGCAAACCGAACTGCAGGCAAAATCCCGTCAGGCGGGCATGGCCGAAATTGCCACGACGGTGCTGCATAACGTCGGCAACGTCCTCAACAGCGTGAACGTATCGGCGGAACTGGTCAGCAGCCAGATGCGCTCCTCCAAAGCCCAAGGGCTGGGCAAGGTGGCTCAGATGATGAACGAACACGTCGATGACTTGAGCGATTTTCTCTCCAGCGACCCCAAAGGAAAGATGCTGCCCGGCTACCTGCTCAAGCTGGCGGAAGTGGTGACGGCGGAGCAACAGGGCATCATCGAAGAACTTGAGCAACTCACCAAGGGCGTTGACCACATCAAAGCCATTGTCGCTGCCCAGCAGTCCTATGCCGTTGCCGTCAGTGTCGTCGAAACAGTCTCGGTGCAAGCGTTAATCGAGGATGCCTTGCGCCTGAGCGCCGGATCACTGGCGCGCCAGGAGGTGGCGGTGGTCAAGGAGATTGCCGACTTGCCCCTGCTGTCTCTGGACCGGCACCGGGTGCTGCTGATTTTGGTGAACCTGATCGGCAACGCCAGGCAGGCGATGGACGGCGTGGTCGATCGCAACCCGTGCATCACCCTCGATGCGTCCCTCGTTGACGGATCAGTGTTGCGAATGTCGGTGGCCGACAACGGCACCGGGATTGCGCCTGAGCACCTGGCGCGTATCTTTTCGCATGGCTTCACTACGCGCAAAGACGGTCACGGTTTTGGCCTGCACAGCTGCGCGCTCGCCGCGCAGGAAATGGGTGGCCGCTTGACCATGCACAGCGACGGGGCTGGACAGGGCGCAACCTTCACCCTCGATATCCCGCTTGAAACGCCGCAGAACACGCCTTTGCTGATGTGAAATGGACTGACCGAGTGCCGGTGATTATTACTGTACCCACTGCACGCTATCGAACACAAAACCCGGGCTCAGAAAGCCTTTACCGGTGTTGCCCGATGCAACACCGATCTCCAGTGTGTTCGCGCCAACCTGCAACGCGCTGGCGGGGATGCTGACCTCAAACACCACGTTATTACCCCGATAAGTCCCACGGGTGATGCCCCGGCTGTCCGGCTGGTTCGACGCCGGTGGCACGGGCGCCTGCCAGCGCTGATTGACGCTCACCTGCGGGCGCCCACCAGCTTGAGCCAGGGAAATGAACAGGCGCAGGCGAGCGTCGCGCACTTGGTGGGCGGCCAGCATGAAGGTGATGCGCGTGGGGGTGTTGATGTCACGCCATTGTGCGGCGGGAAACTCGCTAGGGCGGCTGGTGCCGAGGGTGTAGGTGACCGGCTTCCACGGTGCCATGCGTGAGTCGCTGGGATGAGCGGAGGCGAGCAGGTGCGCGTTAAGAAACCCTGCCGGAGTGCCATCAGGTGTACCGATTTGCCATTTCACTTGGCCTGTCGACGGTTGCGCCTGCAGGCGCGTCTGCGTGGTGGCACCCGCGTTGATATCAACGCTGCGCTGCGCCACCTCCAACTCATTCTGATAGAGCGTTACCCGGTACTGCCCTGGACGTATCCCCGTCAACTGGAACCGGCCGCTGTCGTCGGCACGGGCCCAATATTCGGCGCCGGCATTGCTCAAGCCGATTACCGCCGGCAATGCACTGGCCACGCCCGAAACCTGACCGGCCAGCGCACCTCGTCCTGTGCTGCCCAGGAAGCCGGCAAGGCCGAGGTTATCGTTGACGAAGCTCAGGTCTTTCACGGTGTCGGAGGGCGCGCCACCGTCGGTAAACAACAGCCCGTACACCCCGTGCAAGCCGCCGCGATAGGCTTCGGTCTGGGTGTGATTGGAGAACATGTAGTTGTACAGCTCGTGGGTGATCGGCGTTTTCTGGGTGGCGATATCTTTGAAAAACGGCCCTCCAGCACTGAGCTCACGGTTGCCCATCAACATGTAGACCGCCACGCCCGGGCCTTTGACCGCGTGCAGGGGGTCGTCGATCATCGCGTGTGCCGAATAGAACTTGGAGCTGGTGCGCCCGTCGGGCAGCAGAAACACATCCTTGCCTTCGATGGCCGTACCGACGTTGGAGTCGGTGCCGCGATCGGCCTTGGGCAGCTTGCTGACGTTGAGCCGCGCAACAAAGCGCAGCTCGCCCACCGGTAGCAGGGTTGGCGCATAGGTCGCCATGTAAATGGCCGCGCGTCCTTTTTTCGCCAGGTAGTAGTGGATCACATTGCCCGCGCGAGCACTGATGACAATCACGTCCGCCACCGTGCGCGCGTCCACTTGCGCGCTGCCCAGGCCGGATGCAAGCTGCGAGGCTTTGGGCTCGGTGGTCTGCAATTCACTGTCGCGGTACCGCATGGAGACCAGGTCGCCATTGCGCGTGTCCACGCTGAACAGCAGGTCTGCACCGGTGTCGACGACGATTCGGACGTCGGTGCGCGTGAAGCCGAAGCCGGCGGCGTGTGCCTGGGCCGCAAGCGTACAACACACCATCAGCAGGAATCGTCGCATCAGTGACTGCCTGGATTGAGGTGGCCCGCACCCGCGTCGCGTGGGACTTCAATCCGCACACTATCGGCGGGCTGCGGGGCAACCAGGTATTGACGGTATGCCTTGAACGCCTCCAGTGCCGCGGCATCTTGGGGACGATAGTCGTCGCCACTCAGGTGCTGCAGGTTAGCCACACAGGGCCTGCCTAGCGCGGCCTGGCAGGTGTCGGTGGCCGACTGCGCGACGGGATCGAAGAGCGCGTACGCCGTGCCCGGTTGCCGGGTATCGTTGAACAACGGGTGTGCCACGTCTTCGAACGCATTGCCTTCCACCAGCAAATGGGAGCTGGCGGTACGGGACATGATCGCGCCTTGGTACGTCAGGTGCGCAAACAGGTTATTGACCAGTTGCGCGCGCACCTCGGCATCGCCCATGCCGCCCGAATGGGGCGCCCGGCCCGACGTGTCGTGCACATAGTTTCTGAGCAGCGTCAGCGTGTCGTGATGGCCCAGAAACAGCCACACCCAGTAATGGTGACCATCACAGGTCGCGGAGTAGGGCGTGCGGCCGTCGAATTCGTTGTTGGAAATCGTCACATGGGTCGCGCTGCCCCAACCGGTCACGATCATCTGCCGCCCAATACGCGCAAAGGTGTCGTGGTCGATCCACACGCCATCGGCATCGTCCAGGGTGAGTGCATCGCCGCCCCAGACCACGCGTGGGTTGATGTCCGACAGGGTCAGGTTGCGCACAATGACATTGTGCGCGCCGCTCCCGATGAACAACCCCATGCCCTGGATACCGGCATGCGCCCCCACGCCCAATAAGGTCTTGTTCGAGCCGACCTTCAGGCGCTGCAAGCCTGCTTTGTCATAGGTCACCGTGGCGGGTGGTTTCGACTGGCAGAAATGGTTGGCACCGTCGATTGCCCATTGCCCACCGCCATGGGGACAGGCGTTGGCCATGCACCCGGCCTCTGTGACGTGGGCACTGCCATCGGTCACCACCGAATTGCGAAAATCGAAGACATGGTCCAAGGCAATAACGCGCGGAGTGTCATCGGTGCAATTGCCGCGCGTGTCGAAGCGTGCACACAGTGCTTTTTTCAGTTCGGCCGCCGTGGCGGGATGCACGGCCGCAACTTCGCCACCACCGGTTACGGCCTTGGCAAAACCGTCGGGATGACTTGCCGCCAGGGCCAACTGTGGTGTTAGCAAAGAGGCCGACAGCACGGAGGCTGACAGGTACCGCACAAAGGGATTCCGGAGGGGCAACGGCGTTGTCCTGAGTGGTTCATTCCAGGCGGCCAGGCCTTGTTAAACAGGCCGGCCATGATCCGAACACCCATGGGTATTAATCAAACGGTTTAATCGCGATAGCGATTGTCTTCAGCTGAGGTTCAGTTGGACGTTGGCAAATAGCCGTATTTGACCGGTTTTCGTGCGTCTACCGGTTCATCTCGGAAGGCAGAACACTGTACCTGTGGCGAGGGAGCAAGCTCCCTCGCCACAGGGGACTTTAGGACTATCGCCCTTCAGCGCATATGCAAAATGATCGGGCTGCTGCTCGCCGGGTCCGTATGCCCGCGCAACTCGCGCACCGCTTTCGCGTCGACCGCGCCACCGTTGTTGCCCCATGTACTGCGCATGTAGGTCAGCACCTGGGCGATTTCCGGGTCGGACAGTTGCTCACGAAACGCCGGCATGCGGTAGGCATCCGGCACGCCGGCGGCGACTACGCGTTGTGAGCCGTTGAGCGTGATGTTGATCGCGGATGCACTTTCCTTGGCCAGTGCCGAGGTGGCGCCGGCCAGGGGGGGCATCCATTCCGGCTGGCCCTTGCCGTCGAGGCCGTGGCAGGAGGCGCAGCGCGTCGCATAGGTGTGGGCACCGGGCGTGTCCTGGCCTGCGGTTACCGCCTGATACTGCCACGGCGCGCCGTCACGCTGCGGGTCGCCGGGCAGCGACTTGAGGTAGCGGGCGATGGCTGCCAGGTCGTCGTCCTGCATGAACTGCGTGGAGTTGTTGAAGGCCTCGGTCATCGAGCCGTAGACCACGGCATGGGCGTTGCGCCCGGTCTTGAGGAATTGCACGATCTGCGGCTCGCTCCAGCGGCCCAATCCGGTGTTGGGGTCTTGGCGCAGGCTGGGGGCGTACCAGCCGTCGAGCAGGGCGCCGGCGAGGAAAGGCGCTCCGGACTCGTCCAGCGCCTTTTCATTGAACGCCAGGCCGCGTGGCGTGTGGCAACTGCCGCAGTGGCCGGGGCCTTGGACAATGTAGGCACCGCGGTTCCACAGTGCGTCCTGGTTGGGCTTGGCGGCGTAAGGGGCGGTCGGCGCGAACACCCCGTTCCACAGCGCGATCGGCCAGCGCAGGTTGAGCGGCCAGGGAATAGCGCTGGGGATATTCGGCTGCTTGGCCGGTTGCACGCCCTGCATGAAAAACGCGTACAGCGCGCGCATGTCGTCGTCGCTGAGCTTCACATAAGACGGGTAGGGCATGGCTGGGTACAGCCGCCGGCCACCCGGCGCGACGCCGTGGCGAACCGCCCGGTCGAAGTCGGCCAGCGTGTAGGCGCCGATGCCGGTGTCCCGGTCCGGGGTGATGTTGGTGGCGTGAATCGCCCCCAGCGGCGTGGCCATCTCCAGGCCGCCCGCGAACGGCGCCTTGCCGGGCAAACTGTGGCAGGCCACGCAATCGCTCAAGCGGGCGACGTACTCGCCGCGACTGACCACTGCGGGCTCGAAGGCGGCGGCCTGTTCCTTTTCAAACGGTGTAGCAGGCTCACGGGTGACATACCAGGCCAGCAGGCCTGCCGCGACCAGGCAGGGCAGCGCCAGCCAGCCTGCGGTTCTTGCGAATCGACGGGTGTTCATGGGCGTTTCCTGAAAGTCAGCTAAAGGTGTGTCGGCTCATGGGCAGGCTGCGAATACGCTGGCCGGTCAGTTGCGCCACCGCATTGGCCACCGCAGGCGCGACGGCGGGCAGCGGCGGTTCACCGATGCCGCCCATCTTTTCGCCACTTTCGACAACCCGTACGTGCACCCGCGCCATGCGCGATGGAGGCAGGATCGGGTAGAGGTCGTAGTTGCGCGCCCGTGGCAGGCCGTTCACGTACACCGCTTCTTCGAGCAAGGTCTGGGATAAGCCCAAGGCCACCGCGCCATTCACCTGCGCTTCGACGATTGCCGGGTTGACGATGCTGCCGGGGTCGATGGCCTGCCAGATATCGTGCACCTTGACCTGGCCGTTTTCGATCGACACTTCCGCGATCACTGCCGCGTGGGAGCCGAACGGCGAAGCCATGGCCACGCCACGCGCACGTCGGCTGCCGTCCTCGGCGGTGAAGGGGCCTCGTTTCCAGCCACCGGACAATTCGCCCGCCGCTTGCAGCAGGGTGGTCAGCCGTGGGTTGTCGCGCAGCAGGTGCAGGCGCAACTCATAGGGGTCGTGCCCGCCTTTATCTGCCAGTTCATCGAGGAACGCTTCATAGAAGAAGTCATTCAGCGAATTGCCCACCGAACGCCAGTAGCCGAGCATCGCCGGGCCTTTGACGTAGATCTGTGCGATGCGTTTGTTGGGGATGGCGTACGCCTTGCCCGACAAGCCTTCAAGGGCGGTGGGGTCGAGCTTTTCGCCCTGTTTGCCGGCGATGGCTTCGGTCGGGCCTTCGGTGGCGCTCACGGCTTCAATGGCCACCGGCAGGCCTTTGTCATCCAGCGCGGCGCGGAACTTGACCACCGCGACCGGGCGCAGCACATCACGCAGGAACTCTTCCTCGCGGCTCCAGATCACCTTGACCGGACGGCCCACCGCCTTGGCCAGCGCGATGGCCTGCGGATACGGGTTGGCCGAGTCATACAGGAAATGCCGGCCGAAAAAGCCACCCAGCAGGGGCGAATGCAGGTTGATTTTCGCCACGTCGAGACCGGCGCGCTTGGCGATGTCGGCACGGAACATGTCCGGCGCCTGGTTGGGCAGCCAGATATCCAGCGTGCCGTCGGCGTTGTAGCGTGCGAGGGCCGATGGCGGCTCCAGCTGGGCGTGGTTGAGGTATTGGTTGTGGTAGGTGGCGTCGACTGTGGTCTTGGCGCCTGCCAAGGCGGCGGCTACGTCGCCTTCGTTTTCGTCGTCGCGGGCCGGGCCTTGTTGGGCGGCGAGAAAATCGCGGAAGCCATCGCTGGAAAAGTCCGCCGGCATCACGCGCACGGTCGAGTCGGACGCCGCTTCCTGCCAGTCGGCCTGGATCGCTTCCACGGCACGCTTGGCGTGCCACCAGCGTTCAGCGACCACGGCCACTGCGCCGGGCAGTACATGCACCGAGTGCACGCCTTTCATGGCTTCGACCTGCGCCTGGTTACGCACGCCGCCCACGGTCATGCCCAGGCGTGGCGCGTGTTGCACGGCAGCGTGGAGCATGCCGTCGACCTTCAGGTCGATGCTGTACAGCGCCTTGCCGGTGGATTTGTCATAGGCGTCCAGACGCTTGACCGGCTTGCCGATCCAGCGGAACTGGCTCGGGTCGCGCAGGGTGATGCTGGCCGGGTCGGGTACCGGCATGTCGAGGGCGCGACCGGCCAACTCACCGTAGCCCAGCGAGCGGCCGGACGCGGCGTGTACCACCCGGCCCGGCTGGGTGGTCAGTTCGGCCAGCGGTACACCGAGCTGCTCGGCCCCGGCCTGCAGCAACATCGCGCGGGCGAGGGCGCCCAGGCGGCGCATGGTCGGGTAGCTCATGCGCACCGACATGCTGCCGCCGGTAATGCGCATGCCGTTTTCCATCACCACATAAGCTTCGCCGGGCGGAGCGGCCTCGACCACGAAGGTGGCGGGATCGGCGTCCAGTTCTTCGCCGACAATCTGTGCCATGGCGGTGTGCGTGCCTTGCCCGCCTTCCATGAAGGGGCTGAGCAGGCGCACGCTGCCGTCCGGGCGGATTTCCAGGAACGCCGGCACTTGGGTGCCACGTTCTACGGTGGCGGCGGCCTGCACCCTGGCCGAGCCGAGTGGCAAGCCAAAACCGATGACCAGCGCACCCACGGCAGTACTCGCCAGAAAGCGGCGGCGCGACAGGTTGACGGGGTCACCGGATAACAGGTCGAGCAGTTCAGGGCGCGTGTTCATCAGACGCCCTCCTGCTTGGCCAACTCGTCGACGGCCGTGTGAATGGCGTTATACGTGCCGCAGCGGCACAGGTTGATCATTGCGGCGTCGATCTGCGCCTTACTGGGCGCAGGGGTGTGCTTGAGCAGCGCGGTGGCGGCCATCACCTGCCCGGACTGGCAGTAACCACATTGCGCCACCTGGTGCTCGACCCAGGCCGCGACCACACGCTTGCCCACGTCATCGGTTTCAATGGCTTCGATGGTGGTGACTTCGCGTCCGACCACCCCGGCTACCGGCGTGACGCAACTGCGCACGACATTACCGTCCACCAGCACCGAACAGGCGCCGCATTGGGCCAGGCCGCAGCCGTATTTGGTGCCGGTCAGCCCCAGGTCATCACGGATCACCCACAGCAGGGGCGTGTCGGCGTCGGCGTCGACCTGATAGGTTTTTTGGTTGATGCGTAATTCCATGGCTCACCTGCTCATCATCGGTGGAGGCGGCCATTTTTAGTATTGAGAGTGCGGCGGCCGCTCATTGTCGAACTCTAGACCAGCGCACAAGGGCTATCTATCCGAAATCCGATAAGTCGGAGGATTAGGCAAGTATTCAAGAGGATTGAGCGATGGCTTAAGCGTATGGATCGGCTGCGCTGTTTCTGACCGACTGTTGATCTGGGTCAGTACAACGCCGATTGGCGCCCATGAGCCGCTGCGGGACAAGGTCGACTCGTTTTTACGAGTGATATTATCATGCCGCTATTTTGGCGTGCAGGCGTCAATGTGAACCATGCGTGGCTTCGCGGTGGTAGCGTCCGAGGTGCGGGTGCTGGCCCAGAAGACGTAGGAATCCACCGGAAGCATCCAGCGGATGATCAGCAACCTGCAAACCGGCTCGGACCGTGCGACCACCTCCATGCAGGAAACCTTGGGCGAGGGCGCTTGCTCCCGATATCGATGGCTCAGCCCGCCGATAGGCCTGTACAAGGCGCTATGTTGTCGTACAACTGCTTGAGCTATGATGAGGGCTCATTCGCAAACCGAGAATAACGCGCCCGATGGACTACCCGAACGTCCAACCCAGTGCACGTCGAAAGCACCGCAGCATGGCCGAGGACCTGGTGGCCGAGTTATCTCGGCGCATCCACGCCGGCGAGTTGGCGTGTGCGACCAAACTGCCGACCGAGTCGCAGGTCATGCAGGAGCATGGCGTCAGCCGCACGGTGGTCCGCGAGGCGATTTCGCGCCTGCAGGCGGCGGGGCTGGTGGAAACCCGGCATGGCGTCGGGACGTTTGTGTGTGACATCCCGAGCGCGAGTGGTTTTCGTATCGACCCGGCCAGCATTGTCACGTTGGAGGATGTACTGGCGGTGCTGGAGCTGCGCATCAGCCTGGAAGTGGAGGCCGCCGGCCTGGCCAGCCACCGGCGCACCCCTGAGCAGTTGCAGTTGATGCGTGACTCGCTGGATATTCTCCAATCCAGTGCCATCAGTGCCGAGTATGCGGTGGCCGCAGACTTTCAGTTTCACCAGCAGATCGCCCTCGCCACCGGCAACCGCTACTTCACCGACATCATGCTGCACCTTGAGGTGAGCATTATTCCCCGTGCGCGCATGCACTCCACGCGCCAGGCCAACAACGACAAAGAACCCTATGTAGAACGTTTGAGCCGCGAGCACGAGGCGATCTACCAGGCCATTGCGCGCGGCGACTCTGACGCAGCGCGCGCGGCCATGCGCTTGCACTTGTCCAACAGCCGTGAGCGGATGCGCCGGTCTTATGCGGCGGCCAGCGCCGCTCAATCGGTGTCGAACGGCCCGGCTGCGGTGAACGCGCCGCCCTGAAGCAGCCGGTCGGGATCGTTCTCGCCAGGCTCCGGCTGGCGCTCGACGGTGTCGCGAAACGCCTCCGAACTGTCCTGCGGGTTAAAGCCCAGGTGCGCTGCGTGGCGGTTGTCCCACCAGGTCGTGCGGTTGGCGGAAACGCCGTAGACCACGGTGTGCCCCACATCACGCGCGAGCAGGGCGCGCTCAATCAAGTGGTCCAGGTCGCGGTAGCTCAGCCAGGTCGACAGCATCCGTCGGTTGCGCGGCTGCGCGAATGAAGAGCCGATGCGCAAACTGACCGTTTCAATGCCATAACGCTGGAAGTAAAAGCTCGCCAAGTCTTCGCCGTAGGCCTTGGACAAGGCGTAATAGCCATCCGGGCGTCGCTCGCTGTGGGCATCCAGGGGTTGGTCCTGTGTGTGAAAACCGGTGACGTGATTGGAGCTGGCGAACACCACGCGCTTGATCCCGTGTTTGCGCGCCGCTTCATAAAGATGAAAGGTGCCGCGGATATTGGCGTCGAGAATCGCTTCGAACGTCCGCTCAACGGAAATCCCACCCATGTGCACGATGGCATCCACGTCCTCGACCAGGGCGTGCACGGCCTTTTTGTCGGCCAGGTCGCAGTGCACGACTTCGTCATGGGCGCCGGCGCTGGGTGTCAGGGGGCTGATGTCGGAGGCGCGCACGATATGCGCGTGGGCTTGCAGGGTTTCCCGCAGGATTTGCCCCAGGCCGCCGGCGGCGCCGGTCAACAGAATGCGGTTGAAGGGTTTGGTTGTGGTCACGTTGAATCTTCCTTGTCGAGGTGTAGGCGCGAGCCCGCCACAGCGAACTCGCGACTGCAGTGCCAATAGGCGTTACATGAAGTTGTACTGCACCCCCAGGCGCCAGCGGGCCTGGCGGTCTTCGCTGGTGGCGTTGACCTTCACGTCCCCGATTTCCATGAACGGGGCCCACTCTTTGGTCAGTTTGTATTTGACGATCATGTTCTGTTCGTAATCGCTCTTCTTGTTGTCGTAGCGGATGTAGTCGGTCTTGAAATAGATGTACTGGTATTCAAAGGCCCACTTGCTGGCCGGGGTATAGCCCAGCCAGCCTTCGAAGCGATTGGTGTGCTGGTTGTCCTTGGCGCGATCCGGCATGTCCTCGTTGATCTGGTCGCGGTCGAGCTTCTTTGCGTCCAGTCGATAGCGCGTGGCGACGTAGAACGCGTCGTTGATCTTGTAGTTGTACTTGAGGCCGAACTTGTAGGTTGTCGAGTCCTTCGAACTGTCCATTTGGAACGCCGGGGTCAGGGTCGATTGCGGGCTGAGCTTGTAGTTGTAGCTCACCGTGAACTCGTGGCCGTTGTTGATCATGTTGTCGTAGGCGACGTCTTCACGATCGCCAGCCGTGCGGTATTTCAACTCCCCCTCGAATCCCAGGCCGCTGTCCATGCGGTAGCCGAGTTTGATCCGGTCAGCGTGGGCGCTGTCGTCTTCGGTGAACTGATGGCGGTAGTTGATGTTGGCGGAGTCGGCGTTGACACAGAAGGGCAGGCCGAGCGCAGTGACAGTCAAAAGCGTGCGTAGGGTGGTGTTCATACGGTCTTCTTTTATTGTTTTTGTTGGAATGTTCTACCGGCCTGACGCCGGCAGTTGTTACGAACCTGTTACGTTTTGCGCGCCGACATACGTTATCGTATGACTATGCAGTGGTCTACGTGTTATCGGTCGTTTTGAAACACTTGGTTACAAATATGCGCAATGAATACTGGGTTATTCTCGTGTCTTGTTATTTTGAGTTGTCTTTAAAAGCGAGGGGTTTCGGGGGTTTTAGTGAGATTTGCGGCGCGGAGTGGTTGGCTTTTCAAATGTTGTACGATGACATATGATCATTCTCAGCAGGCGACGCTCCTGTCACAAATTCAATAAGAAGGCTAAAGACGTCCATGAGAATTACCGCAGTCAACGTCCAGGTGTTTTCCTACCCGACTCGCCGCGCAGTAGACAGTGCCGGCCACGCCCATCCCGGCGAAGTCGCCCAGGCCAAGATGGCCCTGTTGCGTATCCAGACCGAGGAGGGTACCGAGGGTTACGCGTTCGGGCCGCCGGAATTGATCCGCCCTTATGTGCTCGATGGGTTTGTGCGCAAGGTGCTGGTCGGGCAGAACGCTTTTGATCGAGAAAAAATCTGGCACGACCTCGCACACTGGCAGCGCGGCAGTGCCAGCCAGTTGACCGACCGCGCGCTGGCCTTGGTGGAGCAGGCCTTGTGGGATTGGGCCGGGCGCAAGCTGGGCGTGCCGGTGCACAAACTGATCGGCGGTTTTCGTGACAAGGTTCCGGCCTACGGCTCGACCATGTGCGGGGATGAATTGCCCGGTGGCCTGGCCACGCCCGACGACTATGGGCGGTTTGCCGAGACCCTGGTCAAGCGCGGTTATAAGGCGATCAAGTTGCACACCTGGATGCCGCCTGTGTCCTTTGCCCCGAGCCCGCGCATTGACGTCAAAGCCTGCGCGGCGGTGCGCGAGGCGGTGGGTCCGGATATCGCGCTGATGCTCGACGGCTATCACTGGTACAACCGAACCGACGCCCTGTATATCGGCCGCGAGCTGCAGAAGCTCGATTTCGCCTGGTTCGAAGAACCGATGATGGAAGACTCCGCCGAATCCTATGCCTGGTTGGCGGGCCAGTTGGACATCCCGGTACTGGGCCCGGAAACCCTGGCCGGCAAACACTTGAGCCGCGCCAGCTGGGTGAAGAATGATGTGTGCGACATCCTGCGTGCCGGGGTCGCCGGCGTCGGCGGTATCGGCCCGTGCCTGAAGGTGGCGCACATGGCCGAATCGTTCGGGATGGATTGTGAAATTCACGGCAATGGCGCGGCCAACCTGGCCGTGGTCGGTGCGATCAAAAACTGCACCTGGTACGAGCGTGGGTTGCTGCACCCGTATTTGGATTACGACGAAGTACCGGCCTACCTCAAGCGCCTGGTCGACCCGATGGACAGCGATGGGTTTGTGCACTTGTCCGATTTGCCGGGCCTGGGCGAAGACATTGATTTCGAATTTGTCGAGGCCAACACGCTTAACCGCTTTTGATGTGAACTGAGGTCTCCCGGCCACGGCCGGGACACCCACGAGCCCTATAAATATAAGAAAGGCGTTTTACTATGAGCATTCTTCCTTCGCTGTGGGCGCGGGTGCTGGCGGCGACCCTGGTGGTTGGCGCAGTCCCTGTGGTGCAGGCCAAGACCCCGGCTGATCAGTTGATCGTCGGCATGAGCATGATCAATCTGCTGTCGCTGGATCCGGCCGCGGCCACCGGGCTGGATGTGTCGGAGATCAATGCCAATCTCTATGACATGTTGCTGGTGCAGGACGTGGCCAGGCCCGACCAATTGGTGCCGGCACTGGCCGAGCGTTGGCAGGTCAGCGATGACCGCAAGACCCTCACCTTTAACCTGCGCACCGATGTGAAATTCCAATCCGGCAACCCGCTGAGTGCCGATGATGTCGCTTGGTCATTGCAGCGGGTGCTCAAGCTGAACCTGGCGCTGGCTTCCACCTGGAAGGCCTATGGCTTCAGCGCCGACAATGTCGAGCGCTACATGCGCGCCACCGACCCCAACACCTTCGTGATCGAACTGCCACGCCCGACCGACCCGCAGCTGGTGCTCAACACCCTGGCGACGTCGCCCAGTGCGTTTATCCTCGACCGTAAAACCGTGCTCGAACACCAGAAAAACAACGACATGGGCGCCGCCTGGCTGGTCACCCACGCGGCCGGCAGCGGCGCGTTCGTGCTCAACGACTGGCGCGCCAACGACGTGATCCTGATGACCCGTTTCGACGGCTACTGGGGTGGCCCGGCCAAACTCAAGCGGATCGTCATGCGCAACATGACCGAGTCCCAGTCGTTGCGCCTGATGATCGAGCGCGGCGACCTGGACATCGCCAAAGGCATGTCCGCACCCGATATCCAGGCCTTGCAGGGTAACCCCAAGGTACGCACCCAGACCCTGCAGCGCGGCACCTTGTATTACGTGGCGTTGAGCGTGAAGCAGCCGATGTTCGCCGACGCCCGCGTGCGCAAAGCCGTGCGTTCGCTGATCGATTACCAGGGCATCAACCAGACGGTGATGCCGCACTACGGCCTGATCAACCAGCGCCCACTGCCGCTGGGCCTGGCGGCGCGCCTGCCGGACCCGGGCTATCGCCTGAACGTCGAGGAAGCCAAGGCGCTCCTGGCGCAGGCCGGCTACCCCAACGGTTTCAAGACCACCATTCGCGTGCTGGCCGAGCCGCCGTTCATCAATATCGCTTCCAACCTGCAATCGACCTTGGCCCAGGCCGGGATCGAAGCCAGCATCATCACCGGCACCGGCAACCAGATCTACGGCGCGATGCGTGAGCGCAGCTTCGACATCATCGTCGGCCGCGGCGGCGGCGGGGCCGAGCGCCACCCGCATTCCAGCTTGCGTACCCTGGTGTACAACCCGGACAACCGTGACGAAGCCAAACTGAGCAACTTCCAAGGCTGGCGCACCTCGTTCTACAGCCCCGAGTTGAACCAGTTGATCGAACGTGCCGAGGTCGAGCCCGATGGCGCCAAGCAACTGGCCCAGTACCGGCGGGTCCAGCAACTGCTCGACGAGCAAGTGGGCGCGATCCTGCCGGTATCCCAGATGACCGACACCGTGCTGGTCTACAGCGACGTGACGGATTTCCAGGGGCACACGGCCGCCACTACCCGCTACAAGGACGTCTACAAGACGCGCTAAGGCCGCGCATCCTCGGATGCCGACTGCACAGGAGCTTCCCATGTTTGTTATGACTGCCTCGGTAATGGGCGCTCGCGCGTCCAACACGGCCCGGCGTGCCGGTACGGTGCTGGTGACCTTGCTCGGCCTGCTGGCGCTGACGTTCATCATCGGCCGGGTCATGCCGCTCGACCCCGTGCTGGCCGTGGTCGGGCCGGACGCCGACAGCTCCACCTACGACCAGGTGTACCGGGCCATGGGGCTGGATAAGCCGATCTGGACTCAGTTCGGCCTGTACCTCAACGACCTGTTGCACGGTAACTTCGGCAACGCACTGTTGACCGGCCACCCGGTACTGGATGACATCCGCCGGGTGTTCCCCGCGACCATCGAACTGGCGACCCTGGCGATCCTGTTCGGCATCGTCATCGGCCTGCCGCTGGGCGTGTGTGCCGCCAGTAACCAGGGGCGCATGGGCGATCATGTGGCGCGGGTCATCACCTTGTTCGGCTATTCCACGCCGATTTTCTGGCTGGGCATGATGGGCTTGCTGGTGTTCTACGCCTGGCTCGGTTGGGCCGGCGGGGCAGGGCGCATCGACCTGGCGTACGACGGCATGGTGCCCGACGTGACCGGCCTGTTGCTGATCGACACGGCGCTCGCCCGCGACTGGGAGGCCTTTACCAGCGCCTTGCGCCATATCGTGCTGCCGGCGCTGATCCTGGGGCTGAATTCGGTCGCTTACATCAGCCGCATGACCCGCAGCTTCATGCTGGAGCAGCTGTCTCAGGAGTACATCATCACCGCTCGCGTCAAAGGCTTGTCCCGGCGCCAGGTGGTGTGGGGCCACGCTTTTCGCAACATCCTCGTGCAATTGCTGACGGTGGTGGCCCTGGCCTACGGCTCGCTGCTCGAAGGCGCCGTGCTGATCGAGACCGTGTTTGCCTGGCCCGGTTTTGGCCAGTACCTCACCAGCAGCCTGATGCTGGGGGACATGAACGCGGTGATGGGGTGCGTGCTGGTGATCGGCTTGATCTTTGTCGCGCTCAACCTGATCAGCGATGCCCTCTACAAAGTGTTCGACCCGCGCACCCGTTAAGCGCTTCGCAGTACCGATAAAACTATAAAAAGAAGGATTCTTTCAATGACGACTGCATTTTCAACACTGCGCCTGAGCCTGCTGGCGGCCGCACTGGCGCTGGGCCCGATGACCCTGGCCCAGGCCAAGACCCCGGCCGATCAACTGATCGTGGGCATGAGCATGGTCAACCTGTTCTCCATCGACCCGGCCAACGCGCCCGGCCTCGACGCCTCAGGGGTCAACGCCAACCTCTACGACACACTGATCAAGCGCGACCAGGGCAACCCGGAAAAGCACCTGCCGCAACTGGCCGAACGCTGGGACATCAGCGAAGACGGCAAGCAAGTGACCTTTCATCTGCGCCAGGACGTGAAGTTCCACTCCGGCAACCCGCTGACCGCCGAGGATGTGGCCTGGTCGCTGTACCGGGTGATGAAACTCAATTTCGGCCTGGCCACCACCTGGAAAGCCTACGGTTACAGCGTTGAGAATATTCAGTCGCTGATCCGCGCCACGGATGCCCACACGCTGGTCATCGACCTGCCGCAGACCATGGACCCGCTGTTGCTGGTGGACTCGCTGGCCATCTCGCCGAGCGCCGTGGTGGTGGACCGCAAGACCGCCCTGGCCCACGAGAAAAACGGTGACCTGGGGGCCGGTTGGCTGGTGACCAACGAAGCGGGCAGCGGCCCCTTCGTGCTGACCAAATGGAGCGCCAACGACTCGCTGTTGCTGACCCGATTCGACGGCTACTGGGGCGGGGCGGCCAAGCTCAAGCGCGTGGTGG
Organism: Pseudomonas sp. OV546; assembly: GCF_900116845.1. Taxonomy (NCBI): domain Bacteria; kingdom Pseudomonadati; phylum Pseudomonadota; class Gammaproteobacteria; order Pseudomonadales; family Pseudomonadaceae; genus Pseudomonas; species Pseudomonas sp. OV546. Next base: position 226,946 of record NZ_FPCE01000011.1, read on the forward strand.
TGCGGCATATGACCGAGTCCCAGTCGCTGCGCCTGATGCTTGAGCGCGGCGACCTCGACCTGGCGTATGGCATGGCCGCACCGGACATTCGCGCCATCGACGGCTCGGACAAGATCCAGGTGCAGTCATTGCCGCGCGGCACGATGTACTACGTTGCCATGAGCATGAAGCAACCCGAGTTCGCCAAGCCCCAGGTGCGTGAAGCGGTGCGCAACTTGATCGACTACAAGGGCCTGGATGAGCAGGTGATGCCGTATTACGGCACGCTCAATCAGCAGCCGATGCAGTTGGGGTTGGCGGCGCGTTTGCCGGATCCGGGCTATCACATGGATGTGCCGAAGGCGAAAAAGCTGCTTGCCGAGGCGGGGTATCCCGAGGGGTTCACGACCACTATCCGCACGCTGTCGGAGCCGCCGTTCATTGATATCGCCGCGCGCCTGCAAGCGACATTGGCCGAAGGCGGGATCAAGGCGAGCATCGTCACCGGCACCGGCAACCAGGTCTACGGCGCGATGCGTGCGCGCAATTTCGAGATCATTGTGGCGCGTGGGGCTGAGCGTTATCCCCATCCGTATTTCAGCCTGCGCACGTTCGCCTATAACCCCAACAACAGTGACGACGCCGGTTTGCCCAACTTCCAGGGCTGGCGCTCCTCGTTCTTCAGCCCGCCGCTCAACAGCCTGATCGACAAGGCCGGCGTGACGCGTGACGCGGCGCAGCGCATCAGCCTGTATCACCAGGCGCAGACCCTCTATGACCAACAGGTCGGGCCGATCCTGATGATCTCGCAAATGACCGACACCGTGGTCAGCGCCGCCGACGTCAAGGGCTTCAGCGGTGACGACGCCGAGGCCACCCGCTACCTGGGTGTCTACAAGGCGCGCTGAGTCGGGCCGGGTACGCCCGGCATTCCTGAATTCACACAGAGAACATGCTGATGAATGCCAACCTGTCTTCGATTGATTCCACCCTGAAGCGGCGGGCCGAGCGTACGCCCGGCTCCAGCTTCGATGCCTTGTGCAAGAGCGGCGTGCGGATTTTGCGCCACCTGTTGCGTAACCCCATGACCCTGGCCGGCCTGCTGGTGGCGTTGCTGCTGATCGTGGTGGCGGCGTTCGCGCCGTGGATCGCTACGCATGATCCGGTCGCGCAGAACCTCGCCAACGCCTTGCAGGCGCCGGGCGCAGCACATTGGTTCGGCACCGATGAATATGGCCGGGACATTTTCAGCCGGCTGGTCTACGGCTCGCGCATCACCTTGTACATCATTGCGTTGGTAACGGTGATCGTCGGCCCCATCGGCCTGTTTATCGGCACCGTGTCGGGGTACTTCGGCGGCGCCGTGGATACGGTGTTCATGCGCCTGACCGACATCTTCATTTCCTTCCCCAGCCTGGTGTTGGCCCTGGCGTTTATCGCCGCTCTCGGCCCTGGCCTGGAACACGCCGTGGTGGCGATTGCGTTGACCTCCTGGCCGCCCATCGCACGCCTGGCGCGGGCGGAAACCCTGTCACTGCGCAATGCCGATTTCGTTGTGGCCGTGGAGCTGCAAGGGGCGTCGCCGGCGCGGATTATCCTGCGCCATATCGTGCCGATGTGCCTGTCGTCGGTGATCATCCGCCTGACCATGAACATGGCCGGGATCATCCTCACGGCGGCAGCCCTGGGCTTCCTCGGCCTGGGCGCGCAGGCGCCGCTGCCCGAGTGGGGCGCGATGATTTCCACCGGGCGCCGCTACATGCTCGAGTGCTGGTGGCTGGTCGCCGTGCCGGGGGCGGCGATCATGTTGGTCAGCCTGGCATTCAACCTGTTGGGCGACGGCCTGCGGGACATTCTTGATCCGCGTAGCGAATAACGGAGCCACACCTATGTCCGCCATCAAATTGAACGTCGAAGGGCTCAACGTGCGCTTCTTCAACGGCCAGAAAGAAACCCATGCCGTGCGCGATGTGTCGTTTGCCCTGGGCCGCGAAAAGCTGGCGATCGTCGGCGAGTCCGGTTCGGGCAAATCCACGGTCGGCCGCAGCCTGCTCAAGCTGCACCCGCCGAGCGCGAGGATCAGCGCCAAGGCCATGGCGTTTGGTGAGGTCGACCTGCTCTCGGCCAGCGAAAAAGCCATGCAGAAGATTCGTGGCCAGCGCATCTCGATGATCATGCAAGACCCCAAGTATTCGTTGAACCCGGTGGTCAAGGTGGGCGACCAGATCGCCGAAGCCTACCTGGCCCACCACAAGGCCAGTCGCAGCGAGGCCCGTGAGCGGGTCATGCAGATGCTGGAGCAGGTGCATATCCGCGATCCAAAGCGGGTCTACAACCTCTACCCCCACGAAGTCTCGGGCGGCATGGGGCAGCGCATCATGATCGCGATGATGGTCATCACCCGCCCGGAGGTGATCATTGCCGATGAACCCACCTCGGCCCTCGACGTCTCGGTGCGCCAGCAAGTGCTGAGCGTGCTGGAGGAGTTGGTGGAGCAGCAGCAGATGGGCCTGATCTTCGTCAGCCACGACCTCAACCTGGTCCGCAACTACTGCGACCGCGTGCTAGTGATGTACGCCGGACGCGTGGTGGAATCCCTGGCGGCGTGCGACCTGCAATACGCCGAACATCCCTACACCCGTGGCCTGCTGGCCGCATTGCCAAGCATGGACAACCGCCGCGTGCACCTGCCGGTGCTCCAGCGCGACCCGCTTTGGCTGACCCACTGAGGAACCTGACCATGCCCATGATCCAAGCCCACGCGCTCAACCTGAGTTTCGGCACCGGCGCGAGTCTCAATCAAGTGCTGCACGATGTCAGCCTCAGTGTTGCCGACGGCGAATCCTTTGGCCTGGTGGGGGAGTCCGGTTCGGGCAAGACCACCGTGCTGCGCTGCCTGGCCGGGCAATACCGGCAGTGGAGCGGTGAACTGAGCATTGCCGGCGCACCGCTGCAACACAAGATTCCCAAGGCGCATTTTCGCAAAGTGCAGATGGTCTTCCAGGACCCCTACGGCTCCTTGCACCCGCGGCACACCATCGATACCGCCTTGCGTGAGCCGTTGATTATCCATGGGGTAGGGGACAAGGACGACCGGATCGACGAGATCCTGCGCAAGGTCGGCCTGAATGACAGCTTCCGCTTCCGTTACCCGCATCAATTGTCCGGCGGCCAGCGTCAGCGCGTGGCCATCGCCAGGGCGCTGATCCTTGAGCCTCGCGTGTTGTTGCTGGATGAGCCGACCTCGGCCTTGGACGTTTCCGTGCAAGCCGAAATCCTCAACCTGCTCACCGACCTGCGCGCGCAGGAGAAGCTGACCTACCTGATGGTGACGCACGACCTGGGGGTGGTGACGCACCTGTGCGACCGCGTAGCGGTGATGCAGCAGGGGCGGATTGTCGAACTCCTCGACAGTCAGGGCCTGAGCCAGGACCTGGCGGCACACGACTATACGCGGATGCTGGTGCAGGCCAGTCGAGACTTCAGCCAGGCGTCCGAGCGGCGTCAAGCCAGTTAGTAAAAGCAAAGTCATCGTACAACATGATCATTGAGTTGCTGGGCGTACTTCTGTGCGTCCGGCATTAATTGGCATGTTTTATTGATGATTGCCGAAAATTACCGTTAAGTGAAATATCTCGTTGGCTTAAGTATTTGTATAGTTGTACGATGACGTACCTCTTAAGGTATCCCTTCATTTTCGATCTGAGGTTTGCGAACCATGACGCCACAAGAACTAAAAACAGTCCTGTCTTCCGGCTTGCTGTCGTTCCCTGTTACTGACTTTGACGCGGCCGGTGACTTCCGCGCCGACACCTATGCCCGCCGCCTGGAATGGCTGGCGCCGTACGGCGCCAGCGCGCTGTTCGCCGCCGGCGGCACCGGGGAATTTTTCTCCCTGGAAGCCAAGGAATACACACAGATCATCAAGACGGCCGTCGACACCTGCAAAGGCCAGGTGCCGATCCTTGCCGGGGCAGGGGGCCCGACCCGCCAGGCCATCGCCTATGCCCAGGAAGCTGAGCGCCTGGGCGCCGCCGGGATTCTGCTGATGCCCCACTACCTGACCGAAGCCAGCCAGAAAGGCTTGGTGGCCCACGTTGAGCAGGTGTGCAACTCGGTGGATTTCGGCGTAGTGGTGTACAACCGCAACCTGTGCCGCCTCAACGCCGACAGCCTGGAGCAATTGGCCGAGCGCTGCCCTAACCTGATCGGCTTCAAGGATGGCATTGGCGAGGTCGAGTCGATGGTGTCGATCCGTCGCCGCCTGGGTGATCGCCTGACCTACCTCGGTGGGCTGCCGACCGCCGAAGTCTACGCGGCGGCCTACAAGGCCCTCGGCGTGCCGGTGTACTCCTCGGCGGTGTTCAACTTCATCCCGAAAACCGCCATGGATTTCTACCGCGCCGTCGCTGCCGACGATCACGCCACGGTGGGGCGCTTGATCGATGATTTCTTCCTGCCGTACCTGGCCATCCGTAACCGCTGTGAAGGCTACGGCGTGAGCATCGTCAAGGCCGGCGCACGCCTGGTCGGCCACGACGCCGGCCCGGTGCGCGCGCCGCTGACCGACCTGTTGCCTGAAGAAGTGGAGCAACTCGACGTGCTGATCAAGGCCCTCGGCGCCCAGTAAAGCCACTGCGAGGCTCAACTGTGGGCGCTGTCGAGCCCCGCTTGCATCACTGAAGCTCGACGGCGTCCACAGTCCACCATGAGGATCCACAATGCCCCATTGCATCATCGATTGCCCTGCCACCTTGGCCCAGCGCATCGGCGAACACACCCTATTGGCCACCGTGCACGATGCCCTCGACAGCTTCGGCCTATTCAAACCGGGCGACATCAAAGTGCGACTCAACGGCTTCACCCATTACCGCTGCGGCGCGACGCAAGACGACTTTGTGCATGTGGCGCTGTACCTGTTCGCCGGGCGCAGCGCCGAGCAGCAACGCAGCCTCGCTTCGGCGACACTGGGCGCCCTGATCGAAGTGCTGCCGCAGGTTGAAGCGCTGTCCATGGATGTGCGGGAAATGCCCCACGAGACCTTCGTCAATCGCAGTCAATACCTCGAAGAAGCCGGGCGGCAGGCTTAGCGCCCTCGGTGTGATAACCGGCAAAAACAAGGAGAACAACATGCCGCATCAACCCTCGCAAAAAACCTCGACCCGTTGGCTGCTGGCCATCGCGGCCCTCGGTTGCAGTCCGCTGTCATGGGCGCTGCAGGTACCGTCCAAGCTGCAAGTGCCGACCCTGGCCTATGACGACCAGCAGATCATCCTGGTCTGGGAAAAACCCCTCGCGCACGACGGCATCAAGGACTACCGGGTCTACGCCAACGGCGCCTTACTGGGCAGCGCCAACGCCAACAACGACCAGGTGTCGCCGGCCAAACCCTACATTGACCATTTCTACCAACAGGACCGGGCGAACTTTCACCATCGCATCGGCATTCACAGTTACACCGCCCAAGGCCTGAAGCCGGACACCCCGTACCGGTTTACCGTGCGCTCCGTCGACAGCAGCGGCAAGGAGTCGGCCGACAGTGCCGCCGTGCTGCAACGCACCACGCCGGTCCCGGTGGTGTTCGACGTGAAGCACTATGGTGCCAAGGGCGACGGTATTCATCTCGACACCCTGGCGATCCAGCGCGCTATTGATGCCTGCACGGTGGGCGGCAAAGTGTTGCTGCCCAAAGGCACCTACAAAAGCGGGGCGCTCTACCTCAAGAGCAACATGACCCTGGAGATCGCCGACGGCGCGACCCTGCTGGGTTCCGAGCGAGCCGAGGATTACCCGCTCGCGGGGTACATCCAATACCCGTATTCCAGCACCGTGCGCCCGGCCTCGCTGATCAACGCACTGCCGCGCGATCCGCGTCAGCACCAAGCGTTCGAGAACATCCGCATCGTCGGCAAGGGCACCCTCGACGGCAACGGCTGGAAGCGCAACGCTGATATACGCGACGAGCGCGGGCAAACCCTGCCGTTCTATGTCCCCAGCGACAACACGCGCTACCTGCAGGATGGCCTGCTGGCCAAGGCTCAAGTGGAGCAAGCGGTGGCGCGGGGCATGAACGTCAAGGACGCCTACGGGCAGATGCGCTCTTCGTTGATCACCCTGCGCAACGTGAAAAACGTGTTTTACGGTGGCTTTACCGTATTGAACCCAGCGTTCCACGGCATCATGAACTTGGAGACCGAAAACGTGGTGCTGGCCAACACCACTCACACCACGTATGACGCCAACAACGGTGACGGCATCGAGTTCGCCAACAGCAAGGGCGCGATGGTGTTCAATAACTTCTTCGACACCGGCGATGACTGCGTCAATTTTGCCGCCGGCACCGGGGCCGACGCGGTGCACCAACGGCCGCAGGAGGACGCGTGGATCTTCAATAACTACTTCCGTAAGGGCCATGGCATGGTGGTTGCCGGCAGCCACACCGGCGCCTGGATCCAGAACATCCTGGCCGAAGACAACGTGTCCGACGGCACCGATGCCGGGTTGCGCATGAAGAGCACTAACTTCATGGGCGGCGGCGCGCGCAACGTGATATTTCGCGACTCGGCGATCCGCAACACCGTCAAGCAGGCGTTCATTTTTACCCTGGATTACAACGACCCGAACGCCAAGCTCGACTACCAACGCTCGACGGTGGCAGGGCAGTTCAAGGACATCCGCGTCAGTGATGTCAGCGTCGAGAATGCCCAGGGCGCTGCGATCGAAGTCAAGGGCGACGCCCAGCACAATGCCTATCATCAGGGCCTGGTGTTCGAGCGCGTGCGGTTCAGTGGCGCGGCCAAGGCGCGCATTGACGGGTTGAAAGACTCGCGCTTCGACCACGTGGTATTCAGCCAGACTGGGTCTGCCAATCCATGGCAGGTGAGTGACAGCCATGGGTTGGTGTTTGAGGCTGTGCAGCCGCCGCCGCGTTGACCCGGTGACTGCCCTTGCCCGACGCGTGCAGCACCGGGGCGTCGGGCGTGCGCAGTCAGTCTGCCCAGCCGTCGCGCACGGCGTTGCGAATCCCGTCCAGCAACATCGCGAACGCCGGGTTGTCATTGTTCTCGCGCCAGATCAAGTGCAGCTCGCTCTGTGCCCCTTCGCCCAGGTCTATATCGCGGAACACCACGTTCTTGAACACCACGCTGCTGGCGCAACGCGGCACCAGCGCCAGGCCCATGCCGGCGTTGACCAACGCCAGGATGGTCAGGGATGAGCCCAGCCACTGCACATACTCCGGCGCAACGCGGGCCGAGCGCAACAGGCCGGTCAGCAGTTCGTTGAACGGCGGGTAGGCGGAGTGGGCGTACATCAGGAAGGGCTGGGCGTCCAGGTCGTGCACGCTGACCGTCTCGGTATTGGCCAGCCGGTGGCTGCTCGGCACCGCCAGCACGAAGGGTTCGCGCACCAGGCATTCGGTGGCATACCCCGGCTCCAGCAACGGCGCGCGCACGATACCCAGGTCGATGCGGCGGGCGCGCAGGGCTTCGTATTGCTGGTAGGTGTTCATTTCCGCCAGGTCGATCTTGACGTGGGGCTGCTTGAGCCGCGCCTCGGCGATGACCCTGGGCAAAAACTCATACACCGCACTGCCGACGAAGCTGATGTTCACCGTACCGATATCGCCCTCGGCGAAGCGGCGCGCGGTGACGGCCGCTTGCTGGGCGCGCTCCAGCAGGTTCTGCGCCTCGATGAAAAACGCCCGGCCGGCGGCGGTGAGTGCCACGCTGCGAGTGGTGCGGGTAAACAACTCGACCCCCAAGTGATGCTCAAGCAATTGGATCTGCCGGCTGAGGGGCGGCTGGGTCATGTTCAGGCGTTCGGCCGCGCGCCGAAAATTCAGCTCGGTGGCCACGGTGGTGAAGCAGCGCAGTTGAGTCAGCTCGAACATTGATCTAATCCTGGTATCAATCGAATGCCAAGTTAGATTAGACGGGAACAATCTCTGGCGTCCATGCTTCAAGCGTCCCTAAAACAATAATGAGTGGGAGTTGCCCTTGGATACCCTCCAGAATCCGCCAGACCCTAGCGTGCTCGCCCGCGCGGCCGCCAAGGTCAAGCGTCATGTCCTGCCGTTGTTTGTGGTGATGTTCATCGTCAACTACATCGACCGGGTCAATATCGGCTTTGTGCGCAGCCATTTGGAGACCGACCTGGGCATTGGTGCGGCAGCCTATGGCCTGGGTGCCGGGTTGTTCTTCATTGGCTACGCGATCTTCGAAGTGCCCTCCAACCTGCTGTTGCAGCGCTACGGCGCACGGGCCTGGCTGACGCGCATCATGTTCACCTGGGGCGCGGCCGCGATGGCCATGGCCTTCGTCAAAGGTGAAACCAGTTTCTATATCCTGCGCTTTGTCCTTGGCGCTGCCGAAGCCGGGTTTTTCCCCGGCATCATCTACTACTTCACCCAATGGCTGCCGGCGGCCGAGCGTGGCAAGGCGATGGCGATTTTCCTCAGTGGTTCGGCGATTGCCTCGGTGATTTCCGGGCCGGTGTCGGGGGCGCTGTTGCACGTCAACGGCTTGAGCCTGCATGGCTGGCAGTGGATGTTCCTGATTGAGGGCTTTGCTTCCATCCTGCTCTGCGGGTTTGTGTGGTTCTGGCTGCAATCCCATCCGCATCAGGCGAAGTGGCTCAGCGACGAAGAAAAACAGGCGCTGGTCAGCGCCATCGACCTTGAACAGCAGGCCCGTGAGGCGTCCCAGGTCACCCGGCCGTCGATGTTCAAGTTGCTGGCGGACAAACAGATCGCGCTGTTCTGCTTTATCTACTTTTCCATTGCCCTGACCATTTACGGCGCCACCTTCTGGCTGCCCAGCATGATCAAGAAAATGGGCGATTTGGGCGACTTCCAGGTGGGCCTGTTCAACTCGATTCCGTGGCTGATTTCCATCGTCGCCATGTACGCGTTCGCCGCGCTGGCCAGCAAGTGGAAACATCAGCAGGCGTGGGTTGCGCTGATGCTGGTGATCGCCGCCTTCGGCATGTTCATGTCCACCACCGGCGGACCGGTGTTTGCCTTTATCGCCATCTGTTTTGCCGCGATTGGCTTCAAGGCCGCGTCTGCCTTGTTCTGGCCGATCCCCCAGGGTTATCTGGATGCGCGGATCGCGGCGGCGGTGATTGCCTTGATCAATTCGGTCGGCAACCTGGGCGGCTTCGTCGCACCCACCACCTTCGGTTTGCTGGAGCAGACCACCGGCTCCATCGAAGGCGGGCTGTATGGCCTGGCCGCCACATCGCTGGTGGCGGCGGTGGTGGTGTTTTTTGCCCGTACCGCACCGCGCGGCGCAGTGCCGCCTACGTCCACACCGACTACTCACCCACACGCCTTGCGTCCAGGCCCACAGGGAGCCGCCTCTTGAAAATCGTCCGCGTTACCGTCACACCTATCGCCTTTCGCGACCCACCGTTGCTCAACGCCAGCGGTATCCACGAAGCCTACGCACTGCGCTCGATCATCGAAGTCGAGAGCGACACCGGCTATATCGGCCTCGGCGAAAGCTACGGCGATGCCCCGGCGCTGGCGATCCAGCAGCTGGTGCAGCCGCAACTGATCGGCCTGGACCCCTTCAACCTCAATGGGCTGCGCGCTATCGTCCAGGCCACGGTGGCCGCGCACAAACCCGCGAGCCTCAGCGGCGCGGAACTGGCGCCGGGCTCCCATGCCAGCAAGGCGGTGAGCAATGCCTATTCGGCGTTCGAAGTGGCCTTGCTCGACCTCCAGGCCCACGCCTTGAACGTGCCGCTGGTGGACTTGCTCGGTGGGGCGATCCGTGACCGGATCCCGTTCAGTGCCTACTTGTTTTTCAAGTACGCCGAACACATCGACTCTCCCTACAAGCCCGATAGCTGGGGCGAAGCGCTCAACGAAGAGCAGATCGTCGCCCAGGCCCGGCGGATGATCGAAGCCTATGGCTTCAAAAGCATCAAGCTCAAGGCCGGAGCCCTGGAGCCGGAACATGAAGTGCGCTGCATCAAGGCGCTTAAAAAGGCTTTCCCCGGCGTGCCGCTGCGCATTGACCCGAATGGCAACTGGTCGCTGCAGACCTCGATTCGCATGGCTGAACTGCTCGGCGATGACCTGCAGTATTACGAAGACCCAACCCCAGGCCTGGAGGGCATGGCCGAACTGCACACACGTACGGGCTTGCCCCTGGCGACCAATATGGTGGTCACCGACTTTGACGAGTTCCGCCGCAGCGTGGCCCAGGACAGCGTGCAGATCGTACTCGCCGACCATCACTACTGGGGTGGCCTGCGCGACACTCAAGCGTTGGCGAAAATGTGCCAGACCTTCGGCCTGGGCGTGTCGATGCACTCCAACTCACACTTGGGCATCAGCCTGATGGCGATGGCGCATGTGGCCGCGTCGGTCCCCAACCTCGATTACGCCTGCGACACCCATTACCCCTGGCAGGAACCGGACGAGGAGGTGATCAAGGGCGGCAAAGTGCCGATTGTCGATGGCTGTGTGACGCTCACCCGCGCGCCCGGGCTGGGCCTTGAACTTGATCATGATCAACTGGGCAAGCTGCATGACCAGTACCTGAGTTGCGGCATCCGCCAGCGCGATGACGTGAAACAGATGCAGCGTTACCAACCGGATTGGAAGACCGTCAAACCGCGTTTCTGAAGCTGGTCGCTTCACGTTGCCCGGCGATGCCTTGTGAGGTCGCCGGGCTTTTTTTCAGCCAAAATCTTCCTCGAAATGTTCCTGCTCGCCGCGTGTATTGCTCTGGCGGCGCAGCACCTCCATCTGGCGCAGTTCCACCCGGCGGATCTTGCCGGAGATGGTCTTGGGCAGTTCACTGACGAACTCGATACGCCGCACCCGCTTGTAAGGCGCCAAATGCTCACGGGCGAAGGCCAGGATGTGCCGGGCCAGTTCGGCGCTGCCGGGGGCGTCGTGGGCCAATATCAGGAACGCCTTGGGCACCGCCAGGCGCAAGGGATCGGGGCTGGGCACTACGGCAACTTCCATCACCGCCGGGTGTTCGATCAGCGCGCTCTCCAGTTCGAAAGGGCTGATGCGGTAGTCGGAAGCCTTGAACACATCATCCGCGCGGCCCACGAAGGTGATGTAGCCGTCGGCGTCGATTTGCGCGGTGTCGCCGGTGCGGTAGTAGCCGTCACGCATGACCTCGGCGGTTTTTTCCGGGCTGTCTTCGTAGCACAGCATCAGGCCGAGCGGGCGCACGTCCAGGGGCAGGGCGACTTCGCCCTCAGTGCCGGGGTTGCCGTCGGGATCGAGCAAGGCCACTTGATAGCCCGGCAACGGGCGGCCCATGGAACCGGGCTTGAGCAACTGGCCAGGGGTGTTGCCCACCAGCGCGGTGGTTTCCGACTGGCCAAAACCATCGCGCAGCGGCAAGCCCCAGGCCTGCTGGATCTGTTCGATGATTTCCGGGTTCAGCGGCTCGCCGGCGCCGACCAATTCGCGCAGGCTGAGGCGCGGCTTGTAGCTGGCCAGGTCTTCCTGGATCAACATGCGCCACACCGTGGGCGGCGCGCACAGGCTGGTCACGCCGTAGCGTTCCAATGTGCTGAGCAGGGTGGGTGCGCTGAAACGCGCGACGTTATGGATAAAGATGCACGCGCCGGCATTCCACGGCGCGAACAGGCAGCTCCACGCATGCTTGGCCCAGCCTGGCGACGAGATATTCAGGTGCAGGTCGCCCGGTTGCAGGCCGATCCAGTACATGGTCGACAGGTGCCCCACCGGGTAGCTCTGGTGGCTGTGCAGCACCATCTTCGGCTTCGACGTGGTGCCGGAGGTGAAATACAGCAGCATCGGGTCGGTGGCCAGGGTGCGGCCTTCGGCCTCGAAGTGTTCGGGGTATGCAAAGGCGGCGCTGTGCGCGACCCAGCCGGCAGGCGCCGAACCCACGCAGATGCGGCTGCAACCGTCTGCCAGGCCGGCGAACTTGCTGACATGCGCCTCGCCGACCACCAAGTGACGCACCTGCCCGCGCTCGATCCGGTCGCGCAGGTCATCAGCGTTCAGCAGGGCCGTGGCGGGGATGACCACCGCCCCGAGCTTGAACGCGGCGAGCATGGTTTCCCACAGTGCCACATCATTGCCGAGCATCAACAGCACGCGATCACCACGCCGCACGCCGAGGGCGCGCAGGTGATTGGCCACCTGGTTAGCGCGCGCGGCCAGCTGCTGGAAGCTGTAACGCTGCTCGCTGCCGTCTTCTTCGACGATCCACAGCGCATTGGCCGGATTGCCCTCGGCCATGGCGTCGAAATAGTCCAGGGCCCAGTTGAATTCGCCCAGTTGCGGCCAACGGAAATCCCGTACGGCAGTGGCGTAGTCGGTGCGGTGAGCGAGCAGGAAATCCCGAGCGGCCAGGAAGGGCTGGGTCATGGTGGCTGTCCTTAATTATTGTTGTGGGACTGCCCCTCGGCTGGGCCGAGAGGCTGGACCGAGTATAGGCACGCATAAATCAGAGCAGAACGCCCAAAAATACCCGAGCGTTGTGCAAAAAAGTGATGGGTGTAGTGAGCGAGCTTGCCCCGTGCTGGGGTGCGAAGCAGCCCCAACACTAGCCGTGATGTTTACCTGAAAAAATGCGCTGACTGGATCAGGGCTGCTTCGCACCCCAGCGCGGGGCAAGCCCGCTCACCACAAGAGCTTCCGAAACCTCAATAGGAGGTCAGTCCTTGAGTGCTTTCAGGTGCTTGTAGATCGTCTGCCGCTCCACAACCTAGCCGTGATGTTTGTCTGAAAAAATGCGCTGACTGGATCAGGGCCGCTTCGCGCCCCAGCGCGGGGCAAGCCCGCTCACCACAAGCGCTTCCGAAACCTCAATAGGAGGTCAGCCCTTGAGTTGCTTCAGGTGCTTATAGGCTGTCGCCCGCCCCATGCCCAGCTAGAGCTGTTGTAGTGAGCGGGCTTGCCCCGCGCTGGGCTGCGAAGCAGCCCCAACACCAGCAGTGATGTTCACCTGAAAAAATGCGCTGACTGGATCAGGGCCGCTTCGCGCCCCAGCGCGGGGCAAGCCCGCTCACCACAAGGGCTTCCGAAACCACAATGGCAGGTCAGCCCTTGAGTTGCTCCAGGTGCTTATAGGCTGTTGCCCGTCCCATGCCCAGCTAGAGCTGTTGTAGTGAGCGGGCTTGCCCCGCGCTGGGCTGCGAAGCAGCCCCAACACCTAGCAGTGATTAACCGCCGGTGTATCGAAACCCGCCTGACAATTTCTCCTTCAAATAGCTGACCAATGCACTCACTGACTTCGGCACATGGGGCGAGTAAGGGCGGATCAGGTAGATCTCATCGGCAAACGCGCCCTTGAGCGTCCAGTCGTTGAGCACCTGCACCAGCGTGCCGCTGGCCAGGGCGGCATGGGCGCTGAAGTCCGGGAGCAGGGCGATGCCCAGGTGGTTGAGCGCCGAGTCGCGCAAGGCCTCGCTGTTATTGGTGGCGAAGCTGCCGGCGATGGGCACGGTGAGGCGCTCGACGTTTTTGCTGCCGCGCTCGAAGGTCCACGCGGGCTGGTCGGTGCCGCGTGGGTAGAACAGGCAGTTGTGGGCCGATAAGTCGCCGGGCTCGCGTGGCTCGCCGTGGCGTTGCAGGTAATCCCGAGTGGCGACCAGCACCGAGCCGGTGTCGCACAGTTTCCAGGCCACATGGGTTTCCGGGACCTGGAAGCCGTGGCGCACGGCCAGGTCGTAGCCCTCGGCGGCCAATGAACTCAGGGCGTCCGACACGTCGAGTTGAATACGCACCTGCGGGTACTGTTGCAAGAACTCCGACAGGTGCGGCACCAGTTGCTGGCGGGCGAACGCCACGGGTGCGGTGAGGCGCACCAGCCCGCGAATCTCCCCGGCCGAGTCGCGCACCGACGAGAAGCTGCGGGCGATCTGTTCATAGGCGCTGCGCACCTCTCGCGTCAACGACAGCCCCGCATCGGTCAGCCGCACACTGCGCGTTGTTCGCGTCACCAGCCGTGTGCCGGTGGCTTTTTCCAGGTCGGAAATACGCTGGCTGACGGCCGACTTGCTCACGCCAAGACGCGCGGCAGCGGCGGTGTAGGTGCCTTGTTCCTCCAGCACGGAGAGCCAGTGGATATGAGTCCACAGGCCTTCGATCTCGGATTTTTCCATGGGTCTATTGTTCGCATGTATGGACAATAAGTTCTGGATTCTGCTCTGGTTTGGAACAAACCGAAAGTCTATCGTGTGTCCCAACGCTACCCACCTGGGATCTACTGCCATGACAACGACAATCGAGCACTACATCAACGACCAGCGCGTGAGCCGCGATGATCGCTATCAGGACGTCTACAACCCGGCCAACGGCGAAAAAACCGGCCGTGTCGCCTTGGCCAGCCGCCAGACCGTTGCCGAAGCCGTCGCTGCTGCCCAGGCCGCTTTCGCCGGTTGGGCCGATACGCCGCCGATCCGCCGCGCCCGTGTGTTGTTCGAATACCTGCATCTGTTGCGCGAGCGCAAGGACGACCTGGCGCGCATCATCGTCGCCGAACACGGCAAGGTCTTCACCGATGCCCAGGGCGAAGTCGACCGTGGCATCGACATCCTCGAATTTGCCTGCGGCATTCCTAACCTGCTCAAGGGCGAGCATTCCGATCAGGTCTCCCGTGGCATGGACAACTGGACGATGCGCCAGCCGCTGGGCGTGGTGGCCGGTGTTACGCCGTTCAACTTCCCGGTGATGGTACCGATGTGGATGTACCCGATCGCCATCGCGGCGGGCAACACCTTCATCCTCAAGCCAAGCCCGACCGACCCGAGCGCGTCGTTGTTCATGGCCGAACTGCTGCGTGAAGCCGGCTTGCCCAAAGGCGTGTTCAACGTGGTGCAGGGCGACAAGGAATCGGTGGACGCACTGATCGAACACCCGGACGTCAAGGCCGTGAGCTTTGTCGGCTCCACGCCGATTGCCCAGTACATCTACGAGACCGGCGCGCGCAACGGTAAGCGCGTGCAAGGCCTGGGCGGCGCGAAAAACCACATGGTGGTGATGCCCGACGCCGATATCGAAAAAACCGTCGACGCCCTGATGGGCGCCGCCTACGGCAGTGCGGGCGAACGCTGCATGGCCATCTCGGTGGCGGTATTGGTGGGCGATGTGGGTGACAAAGTCGTCGCCGCCCTGACTGAGCGCGCCAAACAACTGCGCATCACCGACGGTCGCGATTTGAAAGCCGAGATGGGCCCGATTGTTTCCCGTGCGGCGCTGGAGCGCATCAGCGGCTACATCGAACAAGGCGTGCAGGCCGGCGCGCAATTGCTGCTCGACGGGCGTGACTACGTGCCCACCGAAGCGGGCCTGGAAAACGGTTTCTGGCTCGGCGCGACGTTGTTCGACCATGTGACCAAAGAGATGAGCATCTACCGCGAAGAAATCTTCGGCCCGGTGCTGGCCTGCGTGCGCGTGAATGACTTCGGCGAAGCGATCAAGCTGGTCAACGACCACGAATTCGGCAACGGCGTCAGCTGCTTCACCCGCGATGGCAACATCGCCCGCGAGTTTGCACGCCGGATCGAAGTGGGGATGGTCGGCATCAACGTACCGATTCCGGTGCCGATGGCGTGGCACGGGTTTGGTGGCTGGAAGAAGAGCCTGTTTGGCGACATGCATGCCTACGGCACTGAGGGCGTGCGCTTCTACACCAAGCAGAAATCGATCATGCAGCGCTGGTCGGAGAGCATTGAGCAGGGCGCGGAGTTTGCGATGCCTGTGTCCAAGTAACGGCCAAAAGAACACAGCAGGGCAACTGTGGGAGGGGGCTTGCCCCCTCCCACATTTTTTTTGGCTGCGTAAGGGTTGACGATGCAGCGAATCAAGAATACTGTACATAAACACAGTGTTTAAGCGCTGATCGACCAACACCCGGCAACCTCAGTCCTGCCAAACACTGTGTGCAAGTTAACGGATTAACTTGATGCACAGGCTCGTCTTATCGAGCCATTTTTATTGATAGAGAGGGAACTCATGTCTTATCCAGAAAGCAAACTCACCGGTTTGATCGGTTTCGCCCAAGCGGCAAAAGTGACAGGTGGCTGGTCCGGCCCTGTGGTCAGTATCACCACACTTGATCAACTCAAGGCCAATATCGGCGATACCACCCCACGGGTACTGGTGATCAACAGTAATATCTCGGCGTCGAGCCTGACCAAAGTCAACATGGGCGCCAACAAGACCCTGATTGGTTCGTTCCAGAACCGCACCCTGGAGAATATTCACCTGCGTGCAACGGCGCAGTCGCAGAACATTATTCTGCAGAATCTTATCTTCAAGCATTCGGCAAGTATCAAGGCCAATGACGATATTCAGGTGTACTTGAACTACGGCAGCAAGTATTGGATTGACCATTGCTCTTTCGTCGGGCACAGCTGGTCCACCACTGACGGCAGTGAAGATAAACTGCTGTATATCGGTGAAAAGGCCGATTATGCCACCATCAGCAACTGCTTCTTTGGCAGTCACAAGTATGGCCTGATCTTCGGCCACCCGGCGGATGACAATAAAGCAGAGTTCAATGGTTACCCGCGCCTGACGCTGTGCCATAACCGCTTCGACAACATGGAAGTGCGTGCGCCTGGCTTGATGCGTTACGGTTATTTTCATGTGTACAACAACTACATCAATAACTTCCACCTCGGTTTTACCCTGGCACAAAACGCCAATATCCTTTCTGAAAGTAACTACTTTGGCGAAGGCAGCCAAAATAAAGGCATGTTGGACGACAAAGGCACTGGCACGTTCACCGATACCAACAGTGTCCCGCCGATCACCAACCAGAAGTCGCCTAAAGCGCAATGGACGGCCCTTTCCAACTATGGCTATACCTTGAAGACCGCCGCACAAGCCAAGGACTTTACCCAGAAGAATGCCGGCGCTCAGTCGGTAGCCCTGATCTTTGGTAGTTGATTAGCTAGCTTTCTACTTAACGATCATTTAATACGGGTGCCACTGTATTTATATCAAGGATATAAATACAGTGATGGCCTTTGTAATCTAAATAATTCTTCATGTTGCGACAGGCAGGCTTCCATGTTAAACCTTGTTTCGCACTTGCAGAGCCAACTATCTCTTGCTCTTTCAGCCACTATTAAGTTGTTGGCTGTCATGTGCTATTTAATCTTCGCTTGTCACTTAAGCGTCAGCAAAAGGACATCATCATGAAACACGCGAATCACACACCCACTCGCTGGACACGGGCCGATGCGCTGAAAGTTAATGAGAATGACCCGACGACGACACAGCCGTTAGTGAGTCCTGACTTTCCTGTCATGAGTGACACGGTCTTTATCTGGGACACCATGCCCTTGCGTGAACTGGATGGCACGGTGGTATCGGTCAATGGCTGGTCAGTGATCTTCACCCTGACTGCCGACCGTCGCCCCCATGATCCACAATTCATCAACGCCGATGGCCGTTACGACATCAAGCGCGATTGGGAAGACCGCCATGGCCATGCGCGTATCTGCTACTGGTACTCACGCACCGGCAAGGACTGGATCTTCGGCGGCCGTGTCATGGCCGAAGGCGTATCGCCGACCACGCGTGAATGGGCAGGCACACCGATCCTGCTGAATAACAACGGTGATATCGACCTGTACTACACCTGCGTCACACCGGGCGCCACCATTGCCAAAGTCAGGGGCCAAGTGGTTACGTCGGATACCGGCGTTACCCTGCAGGGCTTTGATCAGGTCAAATCGCTGTTTGATGCCGACGGCCTCTATTACCAAACCGAAGCGCAAAATTCGACCTGGAACTTTCGCGATCCCAGCCCCTTTATCGATCCAAAAGATGGCAAGTTGTACATGGTGTTCGAAGGCAACGTAGCCGGCGAGCGCGGGACGCACGAAGTGGGCCCGAATGAAATTGGCCTGGTGCCGCCTGGGCATGAAGATGTCGGCGGTGCGCGTTATCAGGTCGGCTGTATCGGCATCGCGGTGGCCAAAGACCTCAACGGTGACGAGTGGGAGATTTTGCCGCCGCTGGTGACGGCCGTTGGCGTGAACGACCAGACCGAACGGCCGCACTATGTGTTCCAGGACAACAAGTACTACCTGTTCACCATCAGTCACAAGTTCACCTATGCGGATGGCGTGACGGGGCCGGATGGCGTTTATGGGTTCGTCAGTGATCAGCTGTTCGGCCCTTACACACTGATGAATGCCTCTGGTCTGGTGCTCGGCAATCCGCCGTCACAGCCCTTCCAGACGTACTCCCACTGCGTGATGCCCAATGGCCTGGTGACGTCGTTTATCGACAGCGTGCCCACCACCGGCGATGACTACCGTATCGGCGGCACCGAAGCGCCGACGGTCAGGATTGTGTTGAAGGGCGATCGTTCGTTTGTGCAGGAGGCTTATGACTACGGCTACATCCCGGCGATGCGCGATGTGGTGTTGAGCCAGTAATCGCAGTGCAAAACCCAGCCTGATTTCATCAGGTAGGTGGGAGGGGGCTTGCCCCCTCCCACTTTTTTTTGACCAGCAGCCTGTGTTCGATGCTCAAGTCCCAGCCCCCCAAGCCGATACAGGCACTAGCATCATGAGTGATCCCGGACTCGTAGGTGCACGCCTGGTCGTCGCTCAGGTCAACGAATAAAAATCAAAAGGGGTGGCCATGACCATATTGCAGCGTGTGATCGGCGGATTTGCGGTGTTGGTGCTGTTATTGCTGATCATGGCGGGGATCAGCTATCAGAACACGCAGTCCATCAGCAGTCGCTTGACCATTATCACCGGCCAGTCGGCACCTCTGAGCCGGGCCGCCAGTGAACTCTACGTGCATATCCTGCGCGCCAACCAGGCCTTGCTGGCCATTCAGATCAGCACCGACCCCAAGCAGATCGAGGACGGTAAGCGACCGTTTACCGAGAGCATCGCCCAGTTCAATCAGTTGCTCGACAGCACCGTTGCCTACACCGGCGAGCATGAGGCACTGCGGGCGAACCTGGCGCAGCAGCGCCAACAGGTAGCGGCCTACGCCGAACAGGCGCAGGCGTTGATGACGTCCCACATGCAACATGTGCAGCAGTTGGCGCTGACGCGCAAACTGCAAGGCTACAGCAGTGCGCAGGCGATGCAGCTGACCAGCTACCTGCGGGATTACATCGCGCATGCGCGCAGTGTCGGCGAACCGCAACAGGTGGCCGCAGCGGAAAAACTGCTGTTGGAAGTCAACAAATCCTACGAGGGCTTCGCGGCCCACACCGTGACGCCCGCCATTGATAAATTACAGCGTGTGCTCAACCTGCAAGACGAGGTGATCAGCACCCGCGCGCAGGCCCTGACCGCGATTGACCCCAGGGTCGGGCGTATTGCCGGCGTCATGGTCAATCGCCTGCTGACTGACCTGACCGCCGCTGACGGCCTGTTCCAGGCTTATCAGTTGGAGGCCAATCTGGCCGCGCAGGTGCAGCAACAACGCAATGCGGTTGAGGCAGCGCTGAAAGCCACCCTGGACCGGATTGGCGAGTTTGGCAGCCAGTCCCTGGAGGTCGCTAACCAGGCCAGTCAGTCGGCCAATGCCACCATCGGCACCAGCCGCAGCTTGCTATTGATCGCGTGTGTGCTGGCGGTGCTGGCGGCGGTGTTGATTGGCACGTGGGTCGCCTTCAGCTTGCGGCGTCCGCTGGCGGCGTTTCGCGAAGTGCTCAAGACGCTCACTGCGGGGGACATGCGGGTCAGTTTCGATGTCAGCCGTAAAGACGAGTTCGGTGAGTTGGGCGGTTACCTGAACGAACTGACCACGGCCCTGCGCAAAACCTTCCGTGAATTGATCGGCTCTGCCGATGCGCTGGCCGTGACCGCCGGGAGCAACGCCTTGAACAGCGAGCAGACCACCCGTGTGGTGGATGAGCAGAAGGACCGCTTGCAATCGGCCGCCTCGGCCATGACGCAGATGGAAAGCACGGTGGAAGAGGTGGCCCGGCGCGCGCAGGACACCCGCCAGGCCGTGGACGACACCAGTGAGCTGACGCACAAGGTGCAGGCGCGCGTGGCCGAGACCATCGTCAATATCCGCCAGCAGGCCGACCAGGTGAACAAGGCCACGCAGGTGACCGATGAGTTGCAGAAGTACGGGCAGAATATCGAGGGCATTGTTGTTGCCATTCGCACCATTGCCGAACAGACCAACTTGCTCGCCCTGAATGCGGCGATCGAAGCGGCCCGTGCCGGCGAGCAGGGACGCGGTTTTGCGGTCGTGGCCGATGAAGTGCGCTCCCTGGCCAGCCGTACCCAGACCTCGACCAGCGAAATCCAGGACATGATCGGGCTCATGCAGGAAAAGATTCACTCGGTGGTGCACGTGATGAACGAGAGCCAGGCGCAGTCCACCCAATGCGTGTCCCTGGCCTCGGGCGCTGGTGACTTGCTGCTGTCGATGAGCGACTCGGTCGACAGTATCCGCGACATGAATATTCAGATCGCCGCCGCCACCGAGGAGCAGAGCGCCACGGTGCAGGAAACCAGTCGGATGGTCATCCAGATCAACGATTCTGCCCAGCAGACGGCACAGGGCGCCGAGCAGTCGGCCATCAGCAGCCACGAGCTGTCGGACATGGCCAAAGTGCAGCGCGAGCTGCTCCATCATTTCAGCGTTTGAGCCGCGGGAGTCAGAACATGAAAACATGGTTAATGCTCGCCTTGGGGGCGACGCTGCTCATTCCGGGCCCCGCCCAGGCCGCCACGCCCTTGCTGGGTGTGGGCATGGCAAAGTACGACGATAACTTCCAGACCCTGCTGCGCAACGGGGTGCAGCAACAGGCCGGCGTCATGAACGTCGACATCTTTATGGAAAACGGGCAGGACAGCGTCGATTTGCAGATGCGCCAGTTCCGCAACCTGGTCAACGCCAAGGTGGATGCGATCATCGTCGCGATGGTTGACGGCAAAAGTGCGGCGCAGATGATGCAGCTGGCCTCGGACGCCAAGATCCCGCTGGTATTCGTCAACCGCAATCCGAACCCGGAAAAGTGGCCGGCGCAGACCGCGTTTGTCGGCTCCAACGAGCTGGAGTCGGGGACGTTGCAGATGGAAGAGCTGGCGCGCCGTGCCGGTTACAAGGGCAACGTGGTGATCCTGGTAGGCGACCCGGCCAACGCATCCTCCTTGATGCGCACCGAGGACGTGGAGAAAGTCGTCGCCAAATACCCCGATATGAAAGTTGTACAGAAAAAAGTCGGCAACTGGGAACGTAGCCAAGCTGCCACGATTGTCATTGACTGGGTCAAGCAGGGCGTCGATTTTTCGATCATTGCGGCCAATAACGATGAAATGGCGATCGGCGCGATCATGGGGCTGGAAAAGGCCGGCAAGCAGGCCAAGGACTATTGGGTCGGCGGCATCGACGGCACCCCGGACGGTTTGAAATTGATGGCTGAGGGCAAGATGGCGGTCAGCGTGTTTCAGGATGCCGCCGGCCAGGCCGGTGGCGCAGTGGATACCGCGCTACGCCTGGTACGCGGCGAGGTGCTGGAATCGACCGTGGTCTGGGTGCCGTTCAAGTTGATCACGCCTGAGAATCGACAGGCGTTTGAATAGGACTGACCCCCTCGATCCAACGTTGGAATGCAGTCAACTGTGGAAGGGGGGGGCGATTCGACTTGCTCCCCGATAGCTTTGGGTCAGGTGAATGGATATTGACTGATCTGCCGCCATCGGGGTGTAGAACCGTAGACATCGTTTACATCTGAAACCGGGGACATCGTTTACACATTTGAGGCTTGGACGCGGGTCATACCCCGTCCA